>DASQYT010000429.1:0-16053 GCA_035639075.1 Candidatus Elarobacter sp. | reverse complement strand
AAGATGATTGGTTCTTCCACAACCGCCGATGCTTTCTGGCAACAGGCCAATCTCTCGGAACAATGGGCCGAGTTATCGGAAAGTGAAACCATACGAAGAGCTCAGCGTGGAGACTCCGATGCGTTTGAGCGAATCTATCGTGCGCATTGCCGACGCATCTATGCCTTGTGTCTGCGCATGGCGGGAAATTCAGCCGAGGCGGAGGACCTCACTCAGGAAGCATTCTTGACGGTTTTGCGCAAGATCCAGACATTCCGCGGCGACTCGGCTTTTTCAACCTGGCTGCACCGGATTGCGGTAAATCTAGTTCTGATGCGCTTTCGCAAGAAAACCTTGCCGGAAGCCTCACCTGAGAATATGGATGAATCGGGGAGCAATCGCGGTGGCCGACGCGAGGAACTCGGTGCCCCCGACTTGCAATTGACTGGATCGATCGACCGAGTCAATTTGGAAAGAGCGATCAAACAGTTGACACCATGTCACAAATTGGTCGTCGAACTCCATGACATCCAGGGCTACAAGCACAAAGAGATCGCCCAAATCATGGATTGGTCCATCGGGAATTCGAAGGCCCAGCTTCACCGGGCCCGCAGGCGCCTGCGTGAACTCTTACAGGAAAGTCTTCATTTGGAATGGGCGGCGCCCCATGCGTGCAACTGAAATTAGGCTCGGCGCGAATGCGTGCGGCCTTTTATAGAAGCAAATTCCGCCAAATCTCCTACCTCAATTACCTGGACAGAAGCCGCCCACTAGTCGACTTGCTCCCACTTCACGACACAGTGACTTGTCCGGCAGCCTGCGATGACGCCTGTCGCCGGGACGAACTTGGCTCTGTATTTGTCCACGTCCGACGTAGTTCTTCGGCCCGACTGATAACGCGCTCGATAAGATCGGCCGACGGCTGCGATTTCTTGGCAGTCGACGGGCTTGTGCCATTAGGCGAGATTTCCAGCTGCTGGAGCTTCTCGTAAACGGGTTTCATTGCCCGCTCCGGGTTGCGAAAGAATTCAGTCCCGCGGATGCGAGCAAAGATCCACCCCATGCGTTCGAGGACCGCCTGCCGGTCCATATCTTGCGGGAGTTTTTCAAGCGGATAGTAGCGATCGCCATCGCACTCGATCGCCAAGCGCCTGCCGTTGCCCTCCACGACCAGGTCGATTCGGAAAGCGCCAACGCGCCAATGCGGCGCAACTCGATATCCGGCAGCCACGAGGCGTTTCATGACCTCCCGTTCGAAAGGAGATTGCGTGCGCTTTTCTTTTTCCTCCAGTGCGTGCATTAGCCGGCTGGGGTCTTGGGCGTGCTCGATGAGTTGGCGGCGCAGGTCGTCGGGCTTTAAGTCATTCTGCGGGCTGAGTGAGTGGACAACCCACATCTGATCACGTGCCCGGCTAGCAGCAACATTGAAACGCTGCTTGAATAATTCCTGGTCACGAAGGGAGAGTGGACCTCGTTGGGCAGTGTCCACCAGCGAGATGAAGACAATATCGCGCTCGTCACCCTGGAATTGAGCTGCGTTTCCGCAAAGAAGGCGATGGAGTTCGTAACCATCCGGCGAGATGTGTTTGCGGAGCAGACTATCGATCTCAAGAGCTTGCTCGTCGCCGACAAGCGAGACCACGCCAAACGTCGTTGGTTGGCCCGCGTCATTCGTCTTGCATTCGGGCTGCTCCATCGCGGCGGTGAGCAATGAAGCGACGCCCAAGGCTTCCTGGCGATTGATCTTGCCGTCCCGGCTGGAGCCAGCCACCCGATACGCAATGGTGTGCGGGCGGAGATGGACACGGCTGGCGTCGCGCAGCGGCTTGATGCGGTGATCGTAAGAAATCATGTTGCTGAATTGGATGATCTCCGGCACGCAGCGGAAGTGTTCAACCAGGCAGGTCGTGCCCCCGAAGGATTGTCGCGCGAGGTCATAAATAGAAATTTGGCCGTCGTAGAGATCAGAGTTCGGAATTCCAGGCAGGTATTGGAAGATAAGGTTTTGAATAATCCCGAGGTCCTGACCGACTGCGGAGGGACTCACCTGCTCGTGGTCGCCGACGACGAGGACAGTCTTCCCGAGGTAAAGAGCCACCAGGGCCATGACGTCACTCTGGCTGGCTTCATCGATGATGACCACGTCAAAGCGAGTTATGTGTGGGTCAAAATTCTCCACCACACGGGAAAGCGGCATCACCCAAACAGGGACAGCGCTGCGGCACTCGGACATTTTCCTTGCAGCCTCCGCTCGTAGCAGTGAAACGCGGATTCCGTGGCCTTTGCCGATGCGCCGAATGGTGTCCAGCCAGCCCACTAGCGCCTGCCGCTGCCGTGGAGAAGTGCGCCGAGCTTGAGCCGACCAGGCGCGCTTGTCTATCAGGCTTACAGTGACGCGGCGCAGTTGCTCTCGGAGTTTTTCGCTTTTTGTCTGGAGAACTTCGAGCGAAACACTGGCGCGACGATCTAGTTCGTCGTTGAGTTGGCGCCAAGTCCATGCACCAGTCGGATCGCGCGGTGGCTCGCCACGTCCGTGCACGCTGGTTCGATTGCGGATGGCGCTGGCCCACGCAGGAGCAGCGCTCTCGAGCTTGCTCAGCAAGGCGCGGCGCAAATCGAGGTCTGCCTGTCGGCTTTTAAGTTCGAGTAAACGCTCGTAGGCGTCTCGGTATTCGCCGGAATCTTCGTCACTAACTGCCACGAGGAGTTTGGCAGTCGCCTTCGACGATTTGGCGACGCGCACGGCAAACTTAAGACCTGCTTTAAGATCGCGTATCTCTTTCTCAAGCTGAAGCAGCCTCAGTTTCTTGAACCGCGAGTCGAGGATAGTGAGCAGGGAATTGCTCACCGCCTTGCCGATACGCAGCAATTCTCCGTCGGGGCCGACAATGGCAGGTTGTTCGGCAAGAAATTTCTCCCAGCGAAAGCCAAGGTCCTCAAGTTGCTGCTGGAGCGGCCGCCACGTGTGGCTGTGCCAGCTCAGGCAATCCTCGATCGAATCGCAATACTGCAACAGCGTTTTTTCGATTTCTTCGCCCATCTCGCTGGAGGGCGGCGTACCCAGGGTTGCCATCTGGCGATCCCACCGGCCGGACAGATCTTCGCGCAGGTTCTTGAGACGCGCACGCCTGCCTAAAGCTTGAAAATGTTCAGCCAAGCGCGGGTGTGCCTTATTGACTTTCGTCGATTCGATGAATTGGCTCCACGCTCTGTGCGTGAGCAGCGTGACAGAACCGAGTTTGCCGCCATTCTCCAGATGAGCGAGGATATCGCCGGCGATGCGCTCCTGATCCTCGTAGGCCAGGTTGTTCGAAAGATGAGGACCATGCTTGACGAAAGATTCCTGAGACTTCGCGGCTTCGCGGTGAACGAGACGGACGAAGCTGACCAGTTGGTCCCAGGGCTCGCGGTGCGCGTCGCCGTACTTTCCAGCGTAAACTGCGGCGAGCTTCCATTTTTCCTTCTCGGAAAGAGGTTCGACGGCCTGCCTCAAACTGGCGGAGAGAACCTCCAGTTCCTCGGGCGAGCCCTGCGCGGCACCGGATTGCCAAAGATCCGAGCGGAATTCCAAGTCCTCCATGCTTAAGCGATTTCGTTCGCTAAGGGAGGCTTCGAAGTCTTCTGGACTAGGAAGATCGCGAAGGTCCGGAAGATGGCTGGAAAGCTCGCTTTCGTCTTCGCGGGAGAGAGAAACGTTCGTGCGATAGAGGTCTGTCAGTTCAGCCGGAGAAAGCGGCACCGGAGCAACTGCTGCAACCGGGCCCGGAATCCAGCCCAGACTTTCCTTTTCTTGCGCGACTTTGCGAGCGGCATCGGCAGGAGCCCACGTCTTTCCTGAAATGACGATATCCCGATACTCGTCCGCGCGGCCGTCCGAAAGTTGGTTGCGAATTTCTTCGAGTTTTTTCAGGAGGTCCAGGCGCTCGGCTTCCAATTTCTTTGCTTCCATCTCCAGCGAACCCGCATCGGCTCGCGATAGTCTTTCCGCAATCGAGCCCACGGCGCTTTCCAATTGTTTGCGGCTGTCCAAATCACTTTCGAGCAAGCTTACGCACAAGGGGCGCAACTCAGAGACGATATGATGCCGCACCATGCGTAATGCCTTCGTCGTATGGCTGGTGACGAGCACACTCTTTCCTTGGGCCAGCAAATGACCGACTAGATTCCCGATCGTGTGAGTTTTCCCCGTGCCCGGCGGCCCTTGAACTAAGACGCCTCCGTACTCCTCCAGTTGCTTTGCGATTCGTACCTGTTCCGGATTTGCAGGTTTGCTCAGAAGGACTTCGGCGTCCGCCTCATGGTACTGACCACCAGGGGCATCGACTTCTCCAAGTTCCGCCGCCGGCGATTCTTCTCCAACGATATTTAAGAGAGACCAGGGCAAGTCTTCGCGAACTCGCAGGTCCGAAAGAATGCCTTCGATAGCGGCGGCGAACCCCAGGGTGCGCGCGCGCAGAAATAAAATGGGATCGCGTCCTATCCGCGGATCGCTCTGGTTCTCGCTCGGCGCTTCATCGTCGATAAGCTCCCCGCGCGGGGACAATTGCACTACCAGCCGCTTCAGGAATCCCGAGGTCGATCCGTTCAACAGAGGATGAAATCCGCCCTGCTCCAGGTCTTCGCGGCACCGGCCTATGGCCCGTCCGTCAACATCCGCCATCGACTGAAAAAGCGCCGAATAGAGTTCCACGGGGTAATCCGCTTCAGAGAGCGTGAATTCCGGAACAGCCGCGTTGAACTGTAGTTGGAGCCGTTGCAGCAGAATCGGATGGTAGATGTTGCCTTCGGACCGGCACCAGCTCAGGATTCCGTCACCCAGAACAAGCTCGACACGCTCCGCCTCCCGGTCGATGCGCCCATATAGGGCGTACAAAGCTTCAAATATCTTCATGGCGGCACGAGCGGGCTTTTCGTTCTTTGCCCACTCATCGCGCGAGAGCTTCCACCGTTGCAGGGCTGCGGACCTTGTCCTGTCATCATCAAAGTTCACGATGCGTGGATTGCCTGCCGTATCCGGTTGCTCTTGAGTTTGGCGCACGAGGATCTCTTCAGAGGGATCCTCCCACCCCGGCTCAAGCCAGGCAGCAAGTCCATTGGGAGGCTCAGGAACTCGAGTAAGCGATGGGCGCTGGACCTTCAGAACGAATCCCTCGCTGTTGTCAGCCGTGGCTTGATTTTCTTTGGCCTTGGCTCTTGAAGAGCCAGCCTTGGCGGCCCCTCGTTTTATGGAGGGATTGTCGGGTAGGTTGCGTAACCAAAGGCTCCAAAGCTGCTCGCGAATTTGGCGCTTGGCGGGGTTACGGTGCTGGTTGAGTGCTTCCAAGTAGCGGAAGACGCGTGTGAGCTTGTCGCGGGCAATCCGGAGCTTGTCGGGGTCCATGTTGGCTGCCTTTTAGGGACACTTGTATTGGCTGGTGGTGGCTGCTGGGGGCCCCAGAATATCAGCGTCCGCTGGAGAATCTCAACGTCCTAAATTAGGTACAACACCGAGCAGAAATATTAGTTGCAAGCAGAGTTGGGAACCTAGGATGGCGCCTTCATCTCATGTGTCCTCACCACTCTTAAAAAATGTTCAACGCTTGCGTTGAATCGGTTTAATATTGTGTATGCCGGGTTCCTCGTATCGAAAACTCCGGTCGATAACCATATAAACTTCGAATCCGATTGAGGAGATCTATGCCACGTTCGAGGAAATTCTCAGCCCCCCTGTTGGAGGGGTTGTTCGTGTCACTCTTGTTTCCAATGATGGTTGCCGGCGCGCCCGAAGCCCAGTCCGGAAGAACCTATCTGCATCGGAATTGGCAGATTCAGTCTTCCTGTCAGGCGGCGGCAACAGGCGAACAAATTTCCTCGGCCGGGTTTGATGCAAAGACCTGGCATAAAGCCGACATTCCGGCCACGGTTGTCGGTGCGCTGGTGACGGATAAGACCTATCCCGATCCAAACTATGGAACAAACTTGCAGTCCTTTCCGGGGATGAATTATTCCGACAAAAATCTTTTTGCCAATCAGGACATGCCGGAGGGCAGCCCCTTTCGCTGTTCGTGGTGGTATCGCACGGAGTTTACTCCTCCCTCGGAAGGGGCCAAGAAAACGGAATGGCTGAATTTTCTCGGCATCAACTACCGGGCCAACATTTGGATCAATGGGCACAAGTTGGCCGACGCGAACGACGTGGCAGGTACTTACCGCTCGTATGAATTCGATGTCACCAAGTTCTTGCAACCCGCGAGAATGAACGCCATCGCTGTTGAAGTGTTGGCTCCCGGAAAATACGATTTAGGAATCACCTGGGTGGATTGGAATCCGACACCGCCTGACAAGGACATGGGGATTTGGAAGGAAGTCTTTCTAACGTCAAGCGGAAATGTCGCGGTGCGGAATCCGTTCGTGGCTTCCAAGCTGGATGCGGAATACAAGACCGCCGAACTGACTATCAGCGGGGAAGTGCGCAACGTTTCGAATGAGCCTGTGAAAGGCGTCCTCCGCGCCGAACTCGATGGGAGAGAACTGAAACAGCCTGTGGAATTGGCCGCTGGGGAATCGAGGATCGTGAAATTTACTCCGCAGAAATTTTCAAAGCTGAAGTTAAGGCATCCGAAGTTATGGTGGCCGTATCAAATGGGAATTCCGCATTTGTATGCGGCAAAGCTGCTATTCGAAATAGGCAAGCAAGTTTCAGACACAGCGAGCGTGACATTTGGAATACGCGAAGTTACTTCCGAAGTAACGGAAAAGGGACACCGCTTGTTCAACGTAAACGGAAGAAAAGTGCTGATTCGCGGAGCGGCTTGGGCGCCAGATCTTCTCTTCCGCTGGTCATCGGAAAAGCTCGATGCCGATCTGGCTTACGTGCGCGATATGGGCATGAACACAATCCGATTGGAAGGGCGTCTCGATCGCGACGAGTTTTTCGCGAAAACGGATCACTTAGGTATTTTGGTCATGCCCGGTTGGACGTGCTGCGATGCCTGGGAACGCTGGAAAAATTGGAATGGCGATCAGAACAGAGTTGCAGCAGCCTCGTTGCGTGACCAAATCACCCGGCTGCGAAATCATCCAAGCGTTTTTGTGTGGCTGAATGGCAGCGACAATCCACCGCCTGCGGAAGTCGAGAGTGTCTATCTAAGTATCGAGAAGGAGTTGGAGTGGCCTAATCCGATCGTCTCCTCCGCTTCAGAGCAAAAGGCAGCGGTCAGCGGAGCGTCAGGCGTAAAAATGACCGGCCCATACGAGTATGTGCCTCCGGTGTATTGGCTCGCCGATACGCAAGCGGGCGGCGCCTATGGCTACAACACGGAGACAAGTCCGGGGCCGGCGATTCCCCCGAGACAATCATTGGAAAAATTTATCCCCAAGGATAATCTCTGGCCGATCGACGAGGTTTGGAATTATCACGCGGGTGGCGAGCGCTTCACGACGGTCAATGTTTTTACCGATGGACTGAACCGGCGCTATGGCCAAGCATCCTCACTCGATGATTACGAGCGCAAAGCCCAAGCGATGACCTACGACGGCCAGCGGGCCATGTTCGAAGCCTATGCGCGAAACAAGTACACGTCGACGGGCGTGATTCAGTGGATGCTGAACAACGCATGGCCCTCCTTGATCTGGCATCTCTACGATTATTACCTCGTGCCGGCGGGTGGGTATTTCGGCACAAAAAAAGCTTGCGAGCCGGTCCACGTGCAATATTCGTACGACGACAATTCCGTCGCGGTGATCAACGGAACTTACGACCCGCTCAAAGGTGTGAAAGCTAGCGCGAAGATCTACAACATCGATGCCAAGGAAAAAGCTGCCCGCGAAACAACACTGGATCTCAGCCCGGACAGCGCCACCAAGGCCTTCGCCCTCCCCAATCCGGACGGACTAACGCCGACCTATTTCCTGAAGCTGGAACTCCATGATTCCGCTGGAAAATTGATCAGCGAAAACTTTTACTGGTTGTCGACAAAACCGGATGTGCTCGATTGGGAGAAACGAGCGGACACCGTTTACACGCCACAGAAGGAGTTCGCCGACCTCACCGGTCTGAACGACCTTCCCAAAGCAAGAGTGGCAATCACGAAGACTGAGCACATGAGTGGAACCAACTCCACCCTCACAGTAGTAGCCGAAAACAAGGGCGATAGCGTAGCGTTTATGGTTCATCCGCGCCTCATTCGAGGCAAAAGAGGGGACGACGTCACTCCCATCTTCTGGAGCGATAACTATTTCTCCTTGCTGCCTGGCGAGAAAAAGTCCGTCACAGCGAAATTTGATTCCTCTTTACTTCAAGGGGCTTCGCCTGAACTGGTGGTTGATGGCTGGAACGTGGAACCAACGGCGCCGTAGCATCGGGCGGGGTCACAGAAGCTATGAATCGATAGCCAATCCGAGGGAGCGTCTCTACGAAACGAGGACTCCGCGCTGAGTCTCCGAGCAGATCGCGAAGTTTGTTGACTGCGGTGTTCAAACCATGCTCCTAGCCGACAACTGTGTTGGGCCATAGTCTTTCTTGGAGCGCGCTTCGGGTGATCACGCGCCCGGCATCCATCAGCAACATTTCCAAAATCTGGAACGGTTTCTCTTCCAGACGGATGCGCATTCCATGCTTGCGAAGCTCACGCGACACGAGATTGACCTCGAACGCACCGAAGCGAACTAGGGCGGCCATACTCTGAATGTGGTTCATTGGTTGTTCTCCGCGATTACCCTGCTCGAAGCAGGATTACCTGCCCATCCTTATTCCGTCGGGAATTCCTCTGGAATTGACCTATCCTTAAGTGTTCCCGGGCGGAGCTCCGCATGTGGGAACAGACTTATCCCCTTGCTGATTTATTCCCGGCTACCTCGTTTAGTCCGCGTCCGGAGATCATTTTGCATTCCGCGCAACCCTTAACCATACGGCTCTCATCCAATGGAGTAGAATGGGGCGGGTACGTTGGGCCTTCATGAGAGTCGGGAGATCACCAGGTTTTGTGGTTTCCATTGGAGAGGGAACAATGCGCAAATTAAATCGCTTTCTCGCGGTGATGGGGCTCGGGCTGTTCATGGTGGCCGCAGCAACGGCGGATACACTTGAATTGAAAGACGGCCGCGTTTTGAAGGGAAAGTATCTCGGCGGCACGCAAGCGGTGATGCGCTTTGAGATCAATGGGGAAGTTCAGACTTTCAATACCACCGATCTTGTAGCGCTCACCTTCACGGGCAGTTCCGGTCGTGCCGTTCCTGCCGCGGCTCCAGCTGCGGCCATGCCTCCGGCGCCTGCCGCGAACATGGCAAGCCCTGGTCCCGGTGGGGCTATGACTATCCCCGCGGGGCAATCCTTGCTGGTGCGAATGATCGATGGCGTTGACTCCTCCAAAAATCACGTCGGCGACGTCTTCCACGCCAGCCTTGAGACAGACCTGACCATTGGCAACACCGTGGTTGCACGCAAAGGTGCGGATGTCTACGGCCGGTTAGCCGAGGCTAAAGAAGCGGGTCACATGTCCGGCAGCAGTGAGCTGCAGCTTGAACTGAGCCGCATCGTGATCGATGGCAAGGACTATCCGGTCGTCAGCAGCGACTACAGCTTGAAAGGGAAGGGCCGTGGCTCGGACACCGCCAAGAAAGTTGGTGGTGGCGCGGTAGCCGGCGCCATTATCGGTGCGATTGCTGGCGGCGGGAAGGGCGCGGCCATCGGCGCGGGCGTAGGCTCGGCGGCTGGCGCTGGCGTCCAGGTCTTGACGAAAGGCCAGCAGGTGAAGGTACCGAGCGAGACACTGCTGGAATTCCGTCTGCAACAACCGATAACCGTAGCCGCAACACAAGGATAAGTAGCCTCCGCACTTACGCAAGGGAACTTGGACAAGATAAAAAAGCGAGCTTCGGTTCGCCTTTTTTCATTGCCACAGCTTTTTCCATGGCAGACCCGTCGTTCCCGCGCCTCCTCCTGCCGTTATCGGATTGGAACCATTCAGCCGAAAATCCCTCTTGCCACTCCTGCTGTTAGTGAGTAAGCTACCCCCTCTAGTGGGGAGATCATGCCAAAAGAAAAGCCTCGAGTGAATATCGGACAAGTGATCAAGAGTTATCGGAGCCAGCGCAGTCTGTCGCAGGGCGACATCGAGCGCCGCACCGGACTGCTGCGTTGTTACCTTTCGCGCGTCGAAAACGGGCACACTGTCCCGTCTCTTGAAACGCTCGCCAAAATCGCGGAAGCCATGGACATTTCCCTGGCGGACTTCTTCCCCGGTACGGAAACGCCGCGCGATCGTGAAACGCAAAAAGCGCTGGGCGAGCTCTCGCAGGACGAAATTCGCTTCCTGGCGGAGATCAAGAAGTACAGCACCACGCTTTCTGACGGGGACAAGCGGCTTGTGCTGGCCATGATCCGCAAAATGGCGACTTTGATTCCGCCCCCCGCGACGAAGAAGTTGATTGTGCGCCGTCCAACTGCGTAACCGGACGCGCCACGCAAGCATCGAAATCATTGATGTCGTCAAGCTAAAAAGATGATTGGCTAGTCCGAAGGCTATTCGGTATCCTTGTAACAGAATGACTTCTATCCAATTGACCGGCGTTTGTTGTTGTCCGCACCCAACGGTGACGGCCGCCTCGTCTTGTTTGGATGGGAAGCCAGCTTTCTAACAGCTCTCTACTCCAAGATTGAAGCGAACCCACCGCCACGTATTCCGGCAGGTGGGTTTTTTGTTTTTGGGGGACGTTCATGACCAATGCATCGGAAGTCTTAGTCCGGCAGTCGGAACTCGATCCCGGAAGGGCCATCAAGATGGGGACGTTCGCGCCGCGGCGGCTCAATCACCTGCGTGCGCTTGAGTCCGAGAGCATCCACATTCTCCGCGAGGCCGCCGCCGAATTCGCGCGCCCGGTAATGCTCTATTCGATTGGAAAAGACTCTTCGGTCATGCTGCGCTTGGCGCAAAAAGCTTTCTTCCCCGGAAAAATTCCTTTTCCCCTCCTGCACGTGGACACCAGTTACAAATTCCCAGAGATGATCGAGTTCCGCGACTCTTATCCGCGGCAGATCGGCGCGGAGCTCATCGTTCACAAGAATCAGGAGGCGCTCGATGCCGGCGCAAATCCCTATTCGCTAGGCACCCAAAAATGCTGCGGCCTGCTAAAAACGAAGTCGCTCCTGGACGCACTAGCCGAGGGTGCCTTCGACGCTGCGTTTGGCGGGGCGCGCCGCGACGAAGAGAAGTCACGCGCCAAAGAGCGCATCTATTCCTTCCGCGATTCCCTGGGCCAGTGGGACCCGAAAAACCAGCGCCCTGAGTTTTGGAACATCTTCAACTCCCTTCTCGATAAAGGCGAAAGTATTCGCGTATTTCCACTTTCCAATTGGACCGAACTGGACGTCTGGCTCTACATCCACGCCGAGCAAATTCCCATCGTGCCGCTGTATTTCGCCAGGGAACGCGATGTGGTTTTCCGCAACGGTTCCATTGTGGTGATCGATTCCCCCGCGCAGCTCCTGCCAGGGGAAAAAACACAGAGGCTGAAGTGCCGGATGAGGTCGCTCGGGTGCGTTCCGTGCACGGGGGCGATCCGCTCCGACGCGGATACCGTGCCGCAGATCATCGCGGAAATGCTTTCCTTCCGCCGCTCCGAACGCGAAAACCGGGCCATCGATCACGATGAGGAAGGTTCCATGGAACTCAAGAAACGGGAAGGCTACTTCTGATGATCTCTTCCGCGCAGAACACGGCTTATGAGGGCTTCTCCGCGTTTCTAGAGCGGAATATGAACACCGATCTTCTTCGCTTCACTACTGCCGGGAGCGTCGACGACGGCAAGTCGACGCTGATCGGGCGTCTTTTGCACGATTCCAAAGCCGTCTATGAAGACCAGCTTGCCTCGGTGAAGAAGAGCCGCATTAACCGCTCGACCGGCCCCGTCGATTTTTCGCTGCTCACTGATGGTCTGCGGGCGGAACGCGAACAGGGCATTACCATCGACGTCGCTTACCGGTATTTCGCCACGCCTCGTCGCAAATTCATCATCGCCGATACTCCGGGACATGAGCAGTACACCCGGAACATGGCGACCGGCGCGTCCACGGCAGACTTGGCTGTCATTTTGATCGACGCAACAAAAGGGCTACTCCCGCAAACGCGCCGTCACGCCTTCATCGCTTCGCTGCTCGGAATTTCCAACGTACTGGCCGCTGTGAACAAGATGGACTTGGCCGAGTATCGCGAAGATGCCTTCCGCAAGTTACAGGACGATTTCCTGGTGCTTGCGGCTCAGTTGGGAATTGCCAGCGTGCAATGCATCCCGATCAGCGCGCTGGAGGGTGACAACGTTGTCGACCGCAGCAGGCGCATGCCGTGGTATCACGGCCCAACGTTGCTGGAACATCTCGAAACTGTCCCTCTTCCCGAAAGAGATTCGCTGCAAAGCTTTCGCTTCCCGGTACAAACCGTGATTCGCCCCGACGCCACATTTCGTGGCTTCGCCGGCCGCATCGCAAGTGGAGCCATTCATGCCGGGGATCCCCTCGTCGCGCTTCCTTCAGGGCGAAGAACCCGCGTGCGCTCCATTGTGACCTACGACGGCGAACTGCCTCAGGCGTCTTCGTCGATGTCCGTGACCTTGCAGTTGAATGATGAGATCGACCTCAGCAGGGGCGATATGCTCGTTTCGCCTGACCGACTGCCGAAAGTCTCAAGGAAATTCCATGCCAGCGTCGTCTGGCTTCACGGAACACCTCTCGAATTGGGCCGTACTTATCTTGTCAAACACACCGCTCGCCAAACGAAGATCCGGGCGCTCCGCATCCGCCATCGCGTCAACGTCAACACCTTGGCAAAAGAGCCTGCCACTCGATTGAAACTGAATGAAATCGGTTCCGTTGATTTCGAGACGCATGTGCCCCTGTTTTTCGATCCCTACTCCAGTAACCGGACGATGGGAAGCTTTATTTTGATCGACTCAGCAACGAACGCCACTGTGGGCGCGGGGATGATTCAGGAATCCGTCGCGGCGGTGCAACTCGCGGAGGAACCCGAAAACGAATTTGCTGCCTCCGGCGGACCTGCTATTCCTGTTGCGCCCGAGGAACGATACGCACGTCATGGTCATTTCCCGGGCGTTGTTCTACTCGAAGGCCGAGCAGCGCTTGCAGAACGGTTGGAGCGTTTCCTTTTTGACCTCGGCCTCGAGGTTTTACATCTGAGTCGTTCTGAATTCTTCGGAGATGCGTTTGTCGAGACGATCCGCGTGGCAAGGGCGGCCGGTGTCATCGTCCTCTACTCCGGCGGCGTTCTCTCCCGGGAAACAAAAGACCGGATCGCGCTGGAATTCGATATTCGTTTTTTGGACGTTGCTGGCGCGCCAGAACTCCCGTTCGACGAGGAACAAGCCGTCAGGCACGTCCAGGCCTTTGCGCGGTCCCTCTGGTTTGTTGATGAACAGTCAAAGATTCAGCAAAAGGTGAATTAAATGAACGTAGACCACATCGCCAAGGTAGTCGAAAATCTCCCGCCAGAACAGGCCCTGGACGCTGTGCTCGCCGCCAGGGAGAGCATGTGCTTTTGTCTGACCAGCAGCTTTCAAGCAGAAGACATGGCCGTCCTGCATATTCTGCGCAAACGCATTCCCGACTTGCCCGTGCTATTCCTGGAGACCGGCTATCACTTTCCGCAAACCTACGAATATCGGGATCGGATGACGAAGGAGTGGTCGCTGCGTCTCCTCAACGTTCTCCCATCGAGAACCGTCCCGGAACAAGAGTCGGCATTCGGCATTCTTTACCAAACTGATCCCACGCGTTGCTGCCAGTTGCGCAAGGTCGATCCTCTCCTCGGCGCATTGGAACCATTTGACGTTTGGTTTACCGGTTTGCGCCGCGAACAGTCTCCAACGCGCAAGAATCTCAAGAAGGTTGAGCTTCACCGTCTTCCCACTGGCAAACAACTCTGGAAGGTAAGCCTTCTCGCGGACTGGAAGTGGGAACAAGTCTGGGACTACACGAACGCGAACGGCATCAGCCACCTGCCTCAGTACGACGAGGGCTATCTCAGCATCGGCTGCCAACCGTGTACTGCGCTGCCCGTTGATCCAAACAATCCCAGATCCGGGCGCTGGGGCGGAACGAAGTTGGAATGCGGCATTCACACCTTCTCAAAGCGAGGCGAGGCATGAACTTCTGTATCGGTTTCTTGATCGCCGTCGCCGTTGGTCTGACCGGTATTGGCGGAGGCAGCTTCACTGTGCCCGCGCTCATCTTGATCGTGGGGCTGACGGCTGGTGAAGCTGTGGGCACGGCGTTCGTCTTCGCTGGAGTCCTGCGCCTGATCGCCGCGCCTTTCTATCTCCTGGGAAAGCACTTTCACGCGCGCTATTTGTGGTTGCTTCTCCTCGGGGCCGTCCCCGGTCTCCTCCTCGGCACGTTGGTGCTGCGACTCATAGGACAGGAGGGAGGAAATCCGGTCGTCATCATCCTGCTCGGAATCCTGCTCGCCGCGTCTTCCAGCGTGACGTTCGCCCCGCGCGTACAGAATCCAGGTTTCGCTCGAAAGAATTCCCGCTGGTTGCCTTGGCTCGCGCTCCCCATCGGCGTGGAATCTGGATTTTCCTCCGCCGGAGCCGGCGCTCTCGGGACCGTGCTGCTTTTGAACTACTCGGAAATGACGCCGCCACAAGTCATCGGCACGGACCTGGTTTTTGGCCTCGTCCTGGCGGTGATCGGCGGCGCGTTTCATTGGAAGTTTGGCGCGATTAACTCTCCGGTTCTTCTCCAACTCCTGGCCGGGGGAGTTCCTGGCGTTGTAATCGGATGCGCACTGGCGCGGCACGTTCCCGCGCGAAAGCTGAAATTAGTCGTCGCCATGGTCGCGATTTTCGCGGGAGTCCAGCTTGTCTGGAACGGTACGCGCACCTTGTTGGCAAATCGGGCAGCGGCAGCGGTGAGGATTGCGGCTCAGCATCAGTAAGAAATGGAAGCTGCGTTTGTAGTTGCGAAAAGAATGATTCGCAAAGAAAACTTAGCTGGATTGCCCGCGAATGATCCGGATAGCGTCAGGTAGGGCGCCATCGCTTCGCCCGTTGCTGCCTGTCTGGATCTCCACCCCTGTGGAATCATCGCGTTCGCTGCCTTCCCCGGGCGCCAGAAAAAGGTTGGCTTCGACAGCGTGCTGCTTGGTGTACAAGTCGTAATAACGCCCACCGAAGGCGTAAAGGGTCTCGTGGGTTCCGCGCTCAATAACGCGCCCCGCCTCCACGACCAGAATTTGATCGGCGCGTCGAATCGTCGAAAGCCGGTGCGCGATTACAAACGTCGTGCGCCCGCGCATGAGGTAACGTAGCCCCTCCTGAATCAGCGCCTCCGATTCCGAATCGAGACTGGATGTGGCTTCGTCGAGGATCAGTATCCGCGGATCCGCCAGGATGGCGCGAGCAATGGACACGCGCTGCTTCTGTCCGCCAGAAAGCTTGACTCCGCGTTCGCCAACCACCGTGTCATACTTGTTCTCAAAAGACTCCGCGAATTCATCCACGCGCGCGATATGGCAAGCGGCCAGGATTTCTTCTTCCGCTGCATTAGGCCGCGCAAAAGCCACATTTTCCCGAATCGTTCCATCAAAAAGAAAAGTCTCCTGCAGCACCACGCCGAGCTGCGTTCGATAGGAATTTAGTTTCACCGTCGAAAGATCGACGCCGTCCACCAGCACGCGTCCGCTCGATGGCACGTAAAACGCGGCCATCAATCCGATGATCGTCGATTTTCCGGCCCCCGAAGGGCCAACGAGAGCAGTAACCGTTCCCGGTTCCGATCGAAAACTTACCTCGTGCAGAACTTCCTTCCGCGTGTCGTAGGCAAAGCCCACGCTTTCCATTTCTACAAGCCCGTTCACTCGATCCAGAGTCTGCGTGCGTCCCGGCTCATCATCTTCCAGCCTCTCATTCAAAATTTCGCGCGTGCGCTCCAGACCAGTAATGGCCTCGGTGATTTGCGTTCCAATTGCCACGATCTGAAAGACGGGAGCAACCAGCAGGCCCAAGAAAATGTTGAACGCAAAAAAAGTCCCCAGCGTCATCGTGCCCCCAAGAATCTTGTGCGCGCCTAGCTCCATAATAATC
>DASQYT010000428.1:0-5539 GCA_035639075.1 Candidatus Elarobacter sp. | reverse complement strand
GAGTCCATGAACCATCACCCGGAGTGGTTCAACGTGTGGAACAAAGTGGTTATCGACCTGAATACGCACAGCGTGAAAGGCATCAGCGACTACGACTTCAAGTTGGCGGAGAAAATCAACGAGATCTTCGGCGCGTGATTTGTACCCATCGAAAATGAACTTCCTAGAATGACAGCAGACCGCCAGCCGCAAAAATCCAACCATGGCTGGGTTTTTCTTTTGCTGCGCTGGGTGGCGGCGCTGCTAATTCTAGGAATTCTTTTTTACCTACTGCCAGTTGCCCCGCTGCGTAGCGCATTAGCGCGCTTCCCCTTCAGTCGCTTCATCGCGGTGTTGCTGATTTATCTGGTGGCTTTGACGGGCGGCATCACCAAGTGGCACACGGTGGTGAATTCGGCGGGCGCGCAGCTTAGTTTCGCGGCCAGTGCGCAGTGCTACACCAGCGGACTGTTCGGCGCCCTTTTTCTGCCGTCGATTATCGGTGGAGACGTGGCCCGTCTCGCGGTGGGAATTTCGCGTAGTCCGCGTCCCGCCGCGGTAATCACCGGGAACGTGGCGGACCGTTTTCTCGATGTGGCTGCGCAGCTCACGCTTATCTCGCTGGGCCTGATGCTGCTGCCGGGTTCCTTGCCGGTTCCGTTGCAGGCGCCGGCAAAACGCTTGCTCTTTGTCGGCGTCGTTGGCGCAGCAGCTTTTTGGGGACTCGTTTTGGCATTGTACCGGCCAATCTTGCGCGGACGCTCCATTCGAATCCGGCGGAGGCTCGCGCAACTTCGTCACGCGATCCGTGCAGTTTCGCGACGTCCGTGGCGGCTGGTCTTTGGCTGGTTGCTGGGAACTTCCGTGCAGGGCGCTTATGTTGTGCTCACCGCTCTCCTGGGCATCACTTGCGGACTCCGTCTCCCGCTGCGCGTGTGGCTCTTCGCGTGGCCGCTTGCCAAAATCGCCGCCGTGATGCCCATTACGCAAGGCGGTATCGGTGTTCGCGAGGCGGCGCTTGTCGTGCTGCTTGCGCCCTTTGGCGCTCCGGCGTCGCAGGTTCTTGCGACGGGAATCGTTTGGGAAGGTGTGATCATCACTGCGGGACTTCTCGCAGGACTAACGGCATTTCTCCTGCGCTACTCGGAGTTTCCTCAGGCTCGACGCTGATCCCAACCACTTGCGAACCTGAATAAAGTGAGGCGTGGGCGCATTTTTTCTCATCGATTCGTTTACTTTTTTGTCGTTGACACGTGCGTTTTGCAGTGCTACAAACCGCACAAAGACAAGCTCTTTGGTGGTGAGTCTCCTAACGAACTGTATAAACAGTCGCGAGTGAGGCCGCAGACCTGCCTGGCAGGGCAGGCCTGCTGAGCCGCCAAGAGGCATTGTCAAGCAACACCCCACCACCCCGGGAGGTGAGAACGAAGCTGTTTTCACCTCCTTTTTATTTTTTGGTCGCCGAATGGCCAGTCCCCCGTTTCAGAGTGAAACATAGCGATCCTCTTCCTCTCATTCCACCAAGCCTCGTTGCCTCCTCTGCTCCGTTGCATAAGACCTGCGCTCGGTTAAGATTGGGCTGTCATCGATGCTTGCGACCACGAAGCCGTCTATGCCCCTGAGATCAGAATGAACTCCACTGCGGCGCCGCTGCTCTCACTAGCGCACGTTACGGTCATGCGTGGTGACCGCGAAGCCCTTCATGACGTGAACCTGGAGATTGCCCGCGGGGAGCACGTGTGCATCCTGGGGCCGAATGGCTGTGGTAAATCGACGCTGATCAAGACCATTACCCGGGAGTGCTATCCGCTTGCGCGAGACGGGTCCAGCATTTCCATACTGGGGCGGGAGCGCTGGGATATTTTCGAACTCCGCACTCTGCTCGGAATCGTTTCGCCGGACCTGCTGGCTTCGTGCACGACGGACGCCACCGGCCGGGATGTAGTGCTTTCCGGTTTTTTCAGCAGCACGCGCATTTTTCCGCACCATCATCCCAATCCGGAACATCTCGCCCGGGTCGAGGAAACGTTGGCGCGGCTTGGCATTGCGCATCTCGCTGATCGCGCGGTCGCGGAGATGTCCTCCGGTGAAGCCAAGCGGACCCTGATCGCGCGCGCCCTGGTGCACAATCCGCAAACTTTGCTGTTTGACGAGCCCAGTAATGCTCTGGATATCGGTGCACAGCTCCAGCTTCGCGGCACGATGCGTCAGCTTGCGCAATCCGGACTCGGAATCTTGCTCGTGACGCACCACGTTTCCGAAATCATTCCAGAGATTGAGCGCGTGATTCTTTTCCGCGAAGGACACATTCAAGCCGACGGGCCGAAATCCTCGGTGCTCACCGAAGAACATCTTTGTAAATTGTTTGGGGCTGCCGTCCGCCTGGGCCAGAGCGACGGATATTTCCATCTCTACTAGGCGGAAATCAGCTTGCCTGCGTTCAGTTTGCCTGCGCCAATGCGTAGAGCAATTCGGCAAAAGAGCGCACTGCGCCATCCATGCCGTGAACTTTGGGATTTTTCGATTCGATGACGTAGTACTCGTCGGGAGCGTGCGCGCCGCTTCCGTGGCCGAGTCCAAACGGGCTAGCCGCCAGATGCAGCGGCTCGCCAGTAAACACGTAGCCCGGCCATGACCCCGCGCTGCGCGGAAGAATGACCGGATCGATTCCGCCTTTGCGGTACACGTCGGTCTCGACGCGAATCAGCGCCGCGTCGGCGCGTGTGCTGTTGGGATCGTAGCCGCCCGTCATGCGAACTTCGATGTCGCCGAAGCCTTTTTTCGCAAGATGAGCTTTTAGCGCGGCGAGCGTTTCCGCCGCGGTCATGTCTGGAACAAGGCGCAGGTCGAGCTTCGCGGTGGCTTTTCCCGGAAGAATGGTCTTTCCGCCCGGACCGGTGTAGCCGCCGATAAGGCCTTCGATGTTCACCGTGGGCCGCGACATCAAGAGTTCCAACGCTTCGTTCCAGCTCACGTCGTGAACCCAGTGCTCCACACCCAGAAGTTTTTTTGCTTCAGCCTCGCTCAAGCGGCGCGCCGCTTCCGCAATCATCTTCTTCTCCGCGTCGGAAACCGGGCGTGCCTTCGCGGCAAAACCTTCAATGGCGGGATCGTTGCCGTCGGGCGAGACGAGAGTGGCAAGCGCTTCGACCAGGTGCCACGCCGGGCTATCGAGGCGCGCTTTGTTGCTGGAGTGCACGTCCTTACGCGGGCCTCGGCCCCAGCGTTCGCCGCTGGAAATCAGTTCACACTCGATGACGCCCTTTGCGCCCAGAGTCATGGTGACTTCGCCGTCGAGGCCCTGAGACGCGCTGGGCATGAAGATTCCAAGGCAGTTTTTCAGCGCGGCGAGCACCTCCGGCCGGCGCACAATTTGTGGAAAGTGCGGCGAGCCGATTTCCTCTTCTCCTTCGGCCACGAACACCAAATTCACGGGCATCTTCTTACCGGCGCCGCGAATGGCATGCAGCGCGGCAAGGAACGATGCTTCCGGACCCTTCTGGTTAACGGCGCCGCGCCCGATCACGACTTTGCCGAGTCCGGGTTTGTCCACCAGAGCGGCTTCGAACGGCGGCGAAGACCACTCAGCGGAATCGGCCTGCTTCACGTCGTACATGTAGTAAAGGCCCAGTGTTTTCGAGGCGCCCGCATCCAGAGTGGCGAAAACTCCCGGCTGGCCATCCGTGGAGATTTTTGTGGCTTGCTGAAAGCCTGCCTCGCGCAGCATGTGCATCATCATCTCGCAGCCTTCGTTCATGCCGCGATTCTCGGCGGCGATGGATGGCTGGCGGATCCAATCCTGCAAGCGCTTGACGGATTCGTCGTGGCGTTTTTCGATTTCCGCGCGGATGGCGTCGAGATCGCTGGCGGCTGCTGCGCCGTGCGCCCAGGCGGGCCAGGCGAAAGTGGCTGCGCCGGCCGCAACCGTCGCGGCGCCCTGCAGGAAAGTGCGGCGGTCGGAGGGCGACAGAAGAGACGAGGAATTGAGATGGGCTTGCTTGCTCGCGTCCTCAAGAGGTTCATGATTGGAGTTCGAAAGATTTGGCATGGCAGCCTCCGCAAAAGATTTTCGTACCGAGACAAAAAGCTGGGGATGGTTGTCTCGGTTTCAACGCGGGAGATTATACCTTCTCTATTTTAGTCGGCAACGTCTGCGGCAACCGGCTTCTGGCGGCTGTGCGGACGGCGAAAACGAATTTCGTGTGGGGTGTGATTGACGAAGCGCGCGATGGTGCCGTTGGGACCTACGGCCCAGCCCGTGAAGACATCTAAGAGAGCCACGGCATTGAGATTCAGCGAATCCGTATGCTTCCAGTGGGCGCCGGAGTCATCGGTGAGGTCTTCGCCGCTGGGTCCGACGGCCACCCACCTCCCATCATCGATATTAGCCACAGCGGAGCGGTACCCGCCCGGCTGCTGCGCAGCGAGTTGCCAGGTTTTGCCTCCATCAACGGAATGGGCGGCCACGCGGTACGGGCGGCTGGGTTCCTTGTAATCGCCGCCCACTGCCATGATTCGATTATCGTCACCAATGGTAAGCGAAAAGATCCCGGCGGAAGCCTTGCCACTTACAATGGGGGTTTCTGCGTCAGTCCAGGTACGCCCCGAGTCCAGAGAGTGAAAAACGCGCGCGGCGGGGCCGCCGGTGCCGAAGAAAATCTCCTCGCCGGAGATTGCAAGACAAGTGTTGCTCGCTGCGAAGGCTCCTTCGCCGGGTAGCGCCGCCGGCATATTTTCCCTGGGCAATGGATTCCAATCCTCACCGTCAGTCGTGTTCAGCAGGAGAAATTTGCCGTCGATGGGATCGCTGAGCGCGAAGCAGTGCGTTTCAGAGAGGCAAGCCATCGCGTCGAGAAAAAACTCCTTGCGCTTATCCGTATATTGAAGTTTCCACGTTTCGCCGCCGTCGGTTGTCCTGTAGATTCGCGACTCTTCGCCTTCACCGCTGGACATCAAATAGGCAACCTTCTCGGAGAACGCCACGATCCCGCGAAAGTCGAGCGCGTCACCTCCATTAACGCGCAGGCGCTTCCACGTCTTGCCTTCGTCGACGGATTTCAGAATCGCGCCGTTTGAACCGGATGCCCAAACAACCGGCACGGGAACGCCCTTTGCATCAGGCATCTCGGCGACACTGATCCCGCGCAGATTGCTGTCAATTCCGCTCGTCTGTACTTTCCACCACTGAGGCTGGACAGTTGCGCAAGAGAACAGCGAAAGCAGAAATGGCAGAATGGGACGCACAGAGCGCATTCTAGCAGGACCATGCAACGCGACGCTCCTGATTCCATCAGACGCCACGGTTTCTAAACGAAACATTTCTAAACGAAACATTTGTTTCCTGGCTTCTACTGGCTTAGACTTCCGCGGGCTTACCCCTAGGGACAGAACCAATACAGATCGAGGAAACGACAGCGCAAGCAGACAAACACGGCCCGGAATTTCAGGGAGAACGAAGATGCGCGAGAAGAAACGGAATCAGCTGAAGACTCTGTGGTTTTTGATTGTTGCGGCAGGCTTGTGTTGGCCGGACCCCATATCTGCTCAGTTCCATCCGAAA
>DASQYT010000427.1:0-12041 GCA_035639075.1 Candidatus Elarobacter sp. | reverse complement strand
TCGCTCTCAACTCGAAAAAGCGGCGAAGGATCTCGGAATCAAACTCCATTCCACCAATGCCACACTGAGCGTCAAGACGCATCCGCTTGCCACTCCGCGCATCGCTCTCGTCCACAATTGGCAGAACACCCAGAACGACGGATGGTTCCGCATTTCCATGGATGAGCTGAAAGTCCCTTACACGTACGCAGCCGATACCTGGCTACGCGAAGCCACGAACCTCCGCGAAAAGTTTGACGTGATCATCCTTCCTCCCATGGGCGGAGGCGGCCCCGCTGGCCTGAGCGCCGCGCTGCGCGGCTTGCCTATGCGAGGCGATCCGCGTCCCTGGAAAAATTCCGCCGAGACTCCCAACTTTGTGGCCCCCGGCCTGGACTCCACTGACGATATTCGCGGCGGGCTCGGCTATCAGGGCCTTGCAAATCTCGAGCGCTTCGTCCGCGAGGGAGGTTTGCTCATTGCTGTGCAAACCAGCGCTTCGCTCCCCGTCGCCGGAGGCATGACGGAAATGGTGAATGTCTCCGATGCTCGCACCATGCAAGCCCCCGGCAGCGTGGTGCTCTCCACGATCGATGACAAGAAAAGCCCCATCACCTACGGTTACGACGACAAACTCTACGTTTATTTCCGCGCCGGTCCTGTCATCACTGTCGGCGGCAACTTCGGCGGCCCGGGTGGTGGGGGTGGACCCGACGAAGGCGCCGCCGGTTCCGGCCGTTCCAGCGGTCGGGGCACCGCCGCCGATCCCGACGTCATCCAGGCCCGTTCCTACGAGCCTCCGGAAAAACCTGTCAAACGCACTCCCCACGAGCAAGAACTCTACGTTCCCGAAGACCTGCCGGACTCTGCCCGCTTTGCGATTCCACCTAAGGACCAACAGCCGCGCGTCGTCCTGCGCTTCGCCGCCGAAAAAGATTTGCTTCTTAGTGGCATGATCACCGGCGGCACCGAAATCGCTGAAAAGCCCGCCGTCGTCGATGTCCCCCACGGCAAGGGCCACGTCGTCCTCTTTGCCAACAATCCCATGTGGCGCGGCGAAACCATGGGCAGTTATTTCCTGGTCTTCAACGCCATGCTCAACTTCGACCATCTGGACGCCGGCAGCGCCGTCATCACGAGCAAATAGGCGGCAGGGCCAGCCGCCTGAAACGGCTGGTCCGCGCGTGAAAGCGAGGACTGCTGCATCGTAACCGCGAGACTCGGCTACAATGCTGCGCGGAGGCCCCATGTCCAAATCGCGCAGGGATTTCTTGACCCAGACGTCGCTCGGTCTCATTGGCGCTGGTGTCGCTTCGAACAGCAGCGCGCAAATTCACGAAGCAGAAGTCGCGCAGGAGCCCACACAACTTCCGCCGGGTGCGCCGCCCGCTTTTGGCACCGGGCCGGCCGTCGGACCCGAAGTGTCGCCCGCGACTTTCGCCGAAGCCGAAAAACTTGTGCAAGTAAACTTAACGCCCGCCGACCGCGCTCTCGCCGCGGACTCTTGGCGCGTAAACCTGGCTTCTCTGTATGAGCGGCGCACTGGTCCACGCACTATCGCGCTCGAACCCGCGCTCGCACCGTTCTCGCGCTACCATTCCGTTCTCCCGGGTCAGTCTGCTGGCCCGCAGCGCGATCAATTCGTCCGCACCAAGACCGACGCCGGTCCGCTGCCTACGAACAACCCCGACATCGCCTTCGCTCCCGTCACGCAACTCTCCCGCTGGATCGAGCAGCGCAAACTTACTTCCGAGCGCCTCACGCAAATCTACCTCCGCCGCATCGAGCAATTCGATCCCAAGCTGCGCTGCATCATTACGCTTACGCGCGATCTCGCGCTCGCCCAAGCCAAAAAGGCCGACGAAGAAATCACCGCCGGAAAATACCGCGGCCCGCTGCACGGCATTCCCTGGGGCGGAAAGGATCTTCTCGACACCGCCGGCATTCCCACCACGTATGGCGCCGAGCCTTTCCGCAACCGCATTCCGAAAGACGACGCTGCCGTGGTCAAACGCCTCCACGCCGCGGGGGCTGTACTTCTCGCAAAGCTCAGCCTCGGCGCCCTCGCGCTAAACGACATTTGGTTCGGCGGCCAAACCGTGAATCCGTGGTTGCTCGAAGAAGGCGCGTCCGGCTCCAGCGCGGGTCCCGGTGCCGCAACAGCAGCAGGCCTCGTCGGCTTCTCGATTGGAAGCGAGACCGGCGGAAGCATCGTCAGCCCCAGTATGCGTTGCGGCATCACCGGATTGCGTCCCACGTACGGCCGCGTCCCGCGCACCGGCGCGATGACTCTGTGCTGGTCGCTCGACAAGCTCGGCCCCATGACCCGCACCGTCGAAGATGCGCTGCTCGTTCTGCAGGCCATCTCCGGGCCGGACGCCGGTGATCTTTCGAGCGTCCCCAGCCATCTCGATTTTGATTCAAACGCCAGCATCAAGGGTCTGCGCGTCGGCTATTTCCCCGCGTGGATGAAGGAAGATCCCGCCACCGCCGTCGACCGCGCCGCTCTGGACACTCTTCCCAAGCTCGGCCTCGTTCCCGTCGAGGTTGGACTTCCCGACTGGCCGTACAACTCGCTCAACCTGATTCTCTTCGCCGAAGGCGCCGCCGCTTTCGAGGAACTCACGCTCAGTCACGGCGTCGACCGGCTCAAGGTGCAAACACCCGACGCCTGGCCCAATCTTTTTCGCCAGTCGCGTTTCCTCTCCGCTGTGGACTTCGTTCAGGCCGACCGTTTCCGCCGCAAGGTCGCACAGGAGATGGCGCGCATCTTTTCGCAAGTGGACTTGTTGCTCGTGCCTTCGCTGCGCGACGAAATGCTCACCATCAGCAACCAGACCGGTCATCCCTCGCTCACCTTCCGCGCCGGCTTCGTGGAAGTTTCCGAAGCGCGTTCGGACTGGGCGCCCGATCCGAAGAATCCTCTGCCCAAGTTTTCTCCACCGCGCCGCGTGCCTCACGGCGTCACTCTGATCGGCCGCCTCTTCGAGGAAGGCACACTCGGACGCGTCGGCATCGCCCTCGAGCGCGCCTTCGCGGTCGCAAACCAGCGCCCCCCTTCCTTCTGACCCGCTGCGGAGTTATTCTTGGAAGTGCTTGCGGTGGCATTCGAAAGCGGGAACCACACCAGCGAAAGCGCAGTTTTCAGTCTGCAATTTTCGATTGGCAAGCCACCTTGCTTGCGAGGGCCCTGGCCCATACAATTCTCAAGATGTTCGACGCTCACCATTTCTTGCTTTTCTTTGCTGCTGCGCTGGTGCTGGCAATCACTCCGGGGCCAGGCATCTTCTATGTTTTGGCGCGCAGCCTCGCCGGAGGCCGCCGCGAGGGCATCCTTTCCTCCTTGGGCACCTTTGTCGGTGGGCTCTTCCATGTTCTCGCCGCCGCCCTCGGCATCTCCGCGATCCTGGCGGCTTCGGCCGTAGCGTTTCACACCGTCAAATACGCGGGCGCAGCGTATCTCGTATGGCTGGGTATTCGAATGATCCGCGCTCGAAATGCAGAGATGGTAGTCAGCGCATCGCAGCCCGCCGCAGCGGGCGCTTTTCGTCAGGGGATTCTCACCGAAGTGCTCAACCCGAAGACGGCTCTGTTTTTTCTTTCCTTCATTCCGCAGTTCATCGCCCCGCAACAGGGTCATGTTTTCGTTCAGTTCATGGTTCTCGGCGCTCTGTCCGTGCTGCTCAATACTGCCGCCGATCTTCTTGTGGTTGTCCTTGCCGTTCCTCTTGAAAGAAAACTGAAAAGCAGTGGGCGTTTCCGCCGTGGCCAGCGTGTCGCGTCCGGCCTCGGCATGATCACGCTCGGGACTTACGTCGCCATGGCCGATACGCGATAATGAATCCTTGGAGAAAATGCCGATGAGCAAGAAGAAAGAAATGTCGCGCCGCAAGTTTCTCACCGAAGTTGCCGCTGGAGGCGCCGCGTGCGCCATTGTTCCCAGGCACGTTCTCGGCCGTGGATTCACTCCGCCCAGCGATACGCTGAACATCGCCAGCGTTGGAGTCGGCGGCATGGGCCGGGCCAATCTCATCAACCTCGCAAGCCAGAACATCGTCGCGCTGTGCGATGTGGACTGGGGCTATGCTGGCAAGCGGCTCGACCGGCTCGATATCGACATCGAGCGCCTAAAAAAGCGCATCGAGCTGCCAGCCCCGCCGCCTCCAGGCGAACAGCCCGGAGAGTTTGATCCCATCAAGGCCCAGGCGCGCGTGGACTTGATGGTCAAGCTCAAGACCGAGCATTTGCCGAAAGCCCGGCGCTATACCGACTTTCGCGACATGCTCGAACACCAGACAGACATCGATGCCGTCGTCGTCGCCACTCCTGATCACATGCACGCCCCCATCGCCTTGGCCGCTATGGAACTCGGCAAACATGTCTACGTCCAGAAGCCTCTTTGCTGGTCGGTCGAAGAAGCGCGTAAGCTTTCGCGCCGCGCGAAGGAAACCAAAGTCGTCACGCAGATGGGCAACCAGGGTCACTCTTCGGACGAAGGACGCACCGCGGTCGAATACGTTTGGGCTGGCGCCATCGGCGACGTGCGCGAAGTCCACATCTGGACGAATCGCCCACTCGGCTTTTGGCCTCAGGGCGTCCCGCGCCCCGCGCCGCTGAAGGACGGCCCCGAACCTCTTAAGTGGAGCGGCCGCGACGTCAACACGCGTCTGGCCGCCGCCCTTTGCGGCAACTACCCCGTTCCGGGCGGCCTGGCATGGGATCTTTTTCTTGGCACTGCCGCTTCCAACGTGGACTACCACCCCATCTACCATCCGTTCAACTGGCGCGGCTGGACCGATTGGGGCGTTGGCGCCATCGGCGACATGGGCGCTCATTTGATCGATCACACCATGTGGGCGCTTGACCTGGGCTTGCCGACCAGCGTTGAAACCGTCTCGACACCTTTCAACGGCGCCTCTTACCCCAGCGCCACGCTCACGTTCTACGAGTTTCCCGCGCGCGGTGCGATGCCGCCCGTCAAGCTCACCTGGTACGACGGCGGCCTCAAGCCCAACAAGCCCGAAGAGCTCGGCGATGAGGAGTTGAACAAGGAAGGCGGCGCGCTGCTCATCGGCAGCAAGGGCAAGCTCCTGTACGACACCTACGGCTTCAAGCCCCGCCTCTTGCCCAAGTCGCTCCATGAATCCTTCGGCAAGCCGACGCAGAAGCTTCCGCGCATCGCCGGCCAGTTCCACGAAATGAACTGGGTGGACGCCTGCAAGGGAAAAGTCGAGGCCTCCTGCCCGTTCGAGTATGCCGCACGCCTCACCGAGGTGATGCTCCTCGGCATCGTGGCTCTGCGTGCCGGAAGGAAGATCTATTACGACGGCCCCAATATGCGCGTCACCAACGCCCTGCAAGCCAACGACTTCTTGCGCCGCGAGTATCGCCAGGGCTGGTCCATTTAAGCCCAGCTCTTCGCTCCGTCAGCTACCCGCTCGTCATTTCGACCAATGGGAGAAATCTCTCTTCCCGGCTCACTCCCATGTTTGTCATGCCGAGCGCAGCGAAGCATCTGCTTTTCTCCGCACACTTCCCCAACGTTCAATGTATTCGTGCTGCCCGATGTGGATCGACTGCAGGAGAGTTTGGGCCAGGTAGGCGACGGTGCGAGCGGCTCTGGGTTTTACATCGCCGCGGACAACTGCGGGGATGAGGCGTGCCAGGGCGGTGCTGAGATCGCAGGCGGAGAGGTAGTCGCCGGAAAAGAAGTAGGCCAGGTCTTTGCCGAGTTTTTGTGGGGTGCGGGCGCGGGCTTCTTTTTGGGCGTGGTAGAAACAGAAGTGGGGATTATCGCGGGGGCGAGGAGTGCGGCAACGGCGGCCATCCGAGAAAGTGAAGGTACACAGGGACACGCGGTCCTTAGGTTTGAGAGAGGACATAAAAGTCTCCTTAGATTGAGTTTTGGGATTGCTGATTGAAAAGAGGACAGGCTGAAGCCTATCCCACCAACAAGAAACGCCGGCAAGGATGCCGGGGCTACAAACATGGCCCCGAAAAAAAGAAACGCCCCGGCTGGAGCCGGGGCGCAGTTTTAAACAAGGATATTATATCACAACGGTAATGCGGGTCGAATCAAAATCCGCACCCTGAGAAACCGTAGGGTGCGGCACCCCGCGAGCGTCTGCGCCACACACGCCTGAAGGTCACCCGTCAACTTGCCTGGCTAAGAGACAGGCAAGAATGCCTGTCCTACTATTTGGAGCTGAGTTTTTCGGCGGCGAGTTTTTGGGCGGTGGCGAGGGCGTCGGCGGCGAGAACTTTTACGTCGGGCTCGACGCCGGTTCCTTCCCAATTGGTCTTGGAGATGGGATTGATGGCGCGGGCAAAGGGAACGCCAATCATGAAATGAGCGTCAATGCGATGACCGGAGACAGGATGGGCGCCGCCTCCGGTGGTTTCGCCAATGAGGGTGGCACGCTTGAGGTTCTTGAGGTTGTAGCTGAACTCTTCGGCGCCGGAAAAAGTTTGCTTGGAGGTGAGCACATAGGCGGGCTTTCCATCCAAACGCTTCCCGGACACGTAGGGGAGCGTCCAATACTGATGGGTGGAATCGTCCTTGCGCTCCCAGATATCGTTCAGGTGGGTGGGCTCTGAAAAAAGATAAGTGGAGAGGAAGGCAATCATTTTGGGATCGCCGCCGCCGTTTTCGCGCAAGTCGAAAATGATGGCGTCCACGTTGGCGAGGAAATTCATGGCGGCAACGGCGGTGGGGCCGCAGACGTCCGGGTCAGCGAAAAAATTGAACTTGAGGTAGCCGACGTTGCCGGAGAGGATTTCCACCCTGTCGAAGCCGCAGTTCATGCGTTCCATGTCCTTGCGGTAGCGGGCGCGGTCCTCGGCATTGGGCGGGCCATCGGGACGGTCCGGCATGGGCGCGGGGCTGAAGTTCACGCGGAGATGCTTGTCGTGGCTCACTTCCTGGAAATTGTCGGTGAGCATTTTGGCAAAAGCGTCGCCGTCGGTGATGGAATCGTAGTCACCTTTTTTCTGTTTTGCTTTGACAGCGTCTCCCATCTTTTTCGCTGTTTCCGGAAAGACGTAGAACTCATTGAGCTGGGCGATGGCGCCGTCAATGACGCGCGTTCGCGTGGCAGCGTCAATCTTGAAGTTCAAATCCGAGAGCTTGGTGCCGGGAGGGACAGCACGCAGCCCGAGGCTTGCGACTTGCGCGGGATCGCCGTCTTTCACTTCCAACTTGCCAATGGCGGTGGTTTCGCTGCGGTGCTCCTTGACGAGGAATTCCAGGCGGAGGGGCTCGCTCTTGAGGATTTGAAGCAAGTCGAAGCCGCCGGTCATGCCGCGGAAGTGCATCTCCTGGTCCACGGGCTTGCCGGGATCGTACTTATGGAAGTAAGCGTCGAGCTGGGCGCGGTCGCCACTATTGAAGGCTTCCAGCCAGGCTTTGAAGGTGCGGCCCGCCGGAGTATCGGGAATGGCGGGCGGCGCCTGTGCGGGAGCCTGGGGACTCGCTTGCGGGGTCAATGCAGCCGCCAAAGCTAAAACCAAAGCGAAAGATGATCTGGAGAACGATGGTATGGAAAACATGAGGTACCTCAGCGGGAATGATAGCTGGTCAGTTTGAATTCTGACCACGATTGTCACGATCAAGAAAATTCAAACTGGCCCGTTGCCCGAGGAATTCCCGATGGGAACGTTTGAGGGGCGAAGTATAACACCAGGATCGCGGGAGGGGGAATGGTGGAAAGCCCTGGCTGGCCGCCGCGGAATCTCGCTTGCTTATCTCCGTGCGGAAGTACATATTTAGGTAAGTTATTCGGGTTCACCTACCAGGGAAATCGAACTATAACGAGGTGCTCAAATGCGACGATTTATTGCCGCGAGTCTGGCATGTTTTTCATGCTGGCTAGCTTGACTGAGGCAGGCGGCCTAGACAGTAAGAAAGCCATGTACGTTGGTGGCACCGTAGCTTCTGTCAAGGAACGAACTGAGGGAGTCCCTTCAACTACGGACGAAAAGGTGTTTGTTTTCGCTTTCAAAGACGGCGATAAGGAGAGCAAGCTGACCGTCCCATACGATCGTATCAACAACCTGGAATACGGCCAGAAGGCTGGACGTCGTCTCGGGCTGGCGCTCACGGTTTCACCGTGGCTGCTACTCTCAAAAAAGCGTAAGCACTTCCTCACAGTTGGCTACCAAGACGAAAACGACAAGCAACAGGCTGCGGTATTCGAGTTGGGGAAAGACATCGTTCGAACGATGCTTGCCTCCATGGAGGCTCGCACGGGGAAGAAGATCGACTACCAGGACGACGAAGCGCGCAAGAGCTCAAAGGGCAACTAGGACACGTTCATGGTTCATAGTCTCATCGTGTTGCTTATCCTTTTTGCGACGATTCAGAATCCGCCGCCACAACAAACTCAAAAGGCCCCGGAGCCTCCACCGACAACAGTTGACCCAGAGATTTCGACGCAGTTTCTAAGAGTTCACAGGATCTGCGTTGAAAGTTTTGGCAACGACCCCGCGTCGATAGAGCTTCAAGCAATGGTCATCAACGCCCTGAGCGAAAGCAAGAGGTTCGCCCTCACTGAGAATTCTGACGAAACAGGAAAATGCACCGAAGCAAAGGCGGACGCGGTCCTGAAGGGAGTTAGTTAGCGTCCAACGAGCCCACGAGGAGATCCGTGGATCCAGCGAGGGGACCTCTATCAACGATCACAGAGCCAGTGTGGGAATCAACGAGAGTTCGCACTCCACTGAGCTAATTGATGAGGCCAGGTTGGCCGTGCGGCTCGTAAGTAAGACGACTGGTGACGTGATTTGGTCGACCACACAGGAGAGCAAAGGCGCGAAATACAAGAGGGCGAACGCCGACGCGGCTGGCAAGGTCGTCAAGCAGCTCCTGCGGGACCTCGATAGGATTAAGGATGAGCGAGCCCGCGATTCGAAGAAGCCGAGTGGAGCGCCATAGCTGTGACTACAGGGCGAATGTTAGTTCGCGCGCTTTTCCATCTCCGCTTTCAGATGTACATTGCTGCCAGCACTAACCTTTAGCTTCTTTTCCCAAGTCTGGAAACCGCTCTTCTTCACTGCAACTGTGTGGTCGCCTGCGGGCACGTCGATGTCGGATGGTGTGTTGCCTACGAAGCTGCCATCCACTTCGATGTCGGCCCCGTCTGGAAGCGATGCAACCGATAATTTTGCAGTTGTGGGTGTCGCGGCGAGTGTCGCTGCGGCAGGCGATTGCGCGGCTGCGATTTTGGTCTGTGCTGCTGCTGCGGCGGCGCGAATGGTGGGGCCGTGTGTGGCCCAGTCCTGATCGATGGCTTCACAGGCGGTTTGCACTGAACCACCGAGCGAGAGTGTGGATTTACTGACAACAGAATCCCCGCTAACCCGGTTAAATACGGCAACCTTGTTCCTGTGTCGCAGGAGACCCTTTCCGCCCTCATGGTCCAGAACTACAACATAGTCGGTATTTGCCTGGATATTGTTGGTCACTACCTGCGGGCAGCGTTCACCGAAGGTCTTGATGATTTCAGCGGTCTGTGGGCGTGCGCCACCGTGCACCTCGCCGCCAAAGCCAGCGTTGGACCCTCCGCTGTGGCCGCTCATTTCCCAAGATGTGCTATCGGTGACGAAAACGCGGGCTTTGTCTTGCGGTGCGGGCGCGCTTTGCTTGTCTTGAGCAACTGTTGTGGAGACCAAAAGGGATAGAGACGCTAAACATAGCGAGACAGGGATGGGTCTTTTCATCGGAACACGTCCTCCGTGTGTTACCGATGGTAGCACCTCTATGATTCCTCGCTGCTTTTTCGCGAGAGTGGAGCGTGCGAAGAGTAACTAGCGGCGGTCGGCGATGTTGTGGCGGATGTCCTGGCCCTGGACGAGGTAGATGACGTCTTCGGCGATGTTGGTGGCGTGGTCGCCGATGCGCTCGAGGTTTTTGGCGACGAGGATCAATTCGAATGCGGGAAAGACGACGCTGGAATCGCCCATCATGTAGGTAAGCAATTCACGGAAAATCTGATCGCGGTAGTGGTCCACCTGATCGTCGGTGGCAAGGACGCTTTGTGCAAGCTCCACGTCGCGGCGGACGACAGCGTTGAGGGCGTTGCGGACCATTTCCTCGACCAGTTCGCTCATACGCGGAAGATCGACGTAAGGCTTGACGCGCGGGTGGCGGAGGACGCGGAGGGCGCCTTGCGCGATGTTGACAGCCTGATCGCCGATGCGCTCGAGATCGTTGTTGATTCGCGAAACCGCCAGGACGAAGCGGAGATCGGTGGCCATGAGCTGGTGCAGGGCGAGAAGCTGGACGACGCGGTCGTCAACTTCCATCTGAAGCTCGTTGATGGCGTCTTCTTCCTCGAGGACGCGCTTGGCGAGCTGCTCATCGGTTTCCAAAACGGCGTGAACGGACTGGTGAACGGCGCGCTCCGCGAGGCTGCCCATCCAGAGCAGGCGCTCTTTCAACTCGTTCAGATCTTTTTCGAAGTGGCGTTCCATGAACCCTTCCCGTAATTCTCAGGCCCAAAAGCAGATTCCTCGCTCCGCGAAACCGACCGGAGCGCGAAAAGCGCGCTTCGCTCGGAATGACAAACAAGAAAAAACGTCAGCCGAAGCGGCCAGTGATGTAGGCCTCCGTGCGCGGATCACCGGGAGTCGTAAAGAGCTGCGGCGTGGGGCTGAATTCAATGAGCTGCCCGATGAGCAGGAAGGCGGTAAAGTCGCTGACGCGGGCGGCCTGCTGCATATTGTGAGTGACGATGGTGATCGTGCAGATGTCTTTCAACTGCACGAGCAGCTCTTCGATTTTTGCGGTGCTAACGGGATCGAGCGCGGAACAAGGCTCGTCGAGGAGAAGAACTTCGGGTTCGACGGCGAGAGCGCGGGCAATGCACAGACGCTGCTGCTGGCCGCCAGAAAGCTCGTAGGCGGACTTGTGCAGGTGGTCCTTCACTTCGTCCCAGAGCGCAGCGTGCCGCAGGCTTTTTTCGACGGCCTCGGAGATGGGAAGTTTGGAACCGTTGATTTTCAGACCGTAGGCAACGTTGTCGAAAATGGACTTGGGGAAAGGATTGGGGCGCTGGAAGACCATGCCCACGCGCCGGCGAAGAGCGGTAACGTCCTGCGCGAGGATGCTCTGGCCGTCAAGAAGGATTTCGCCACGGAGGCGAGCGCCACGGATGGTCTCGTACATGCGATTGAGGGTACGAAGAAGAGTGGATTTGCCGCAGCCGGAAGGGCCGATGAGAGAGGTGATCTTGTTGACGGCGATGCCCATGCTGACATCGAAGAGGGTCTGCTTGCTGCCATAAAAGAAATCAAGCTTGGAAATGGTCATGCGCATGGCGAGGGCTTCCGGCGTCTCACGCGCCGATGCGCTGGTCGCGATGGGGGGTAGGTTCACGGTCAAAGCTGGCCTCACAGAAGCTTGCATAGGTTAAGACCTCGGGACCGCAATGCCCCGGGAAAGAATCGCCCGAGCAACGATGTTAATGACGAGAATTAAAACAAGCAAGACAAGCCCCGCGGCCCAAGCCTGCCGGTGCCAGTCATCGTAAGGGGCGAGCGCATAGGTGTAGATCATCACCGGCAGGGAAGCCGTGGGATGAGTCCAGCCAGGGCTCCAGAATTGATTGCCAAGAGCGGTGAAGAGGAGCGGGGCGGTTTCACCGGCAACGCGGGCGAAGGCCAGGAGGATGGCGGTGAGAATGCCGCGATACGCGGCAGGCACAATGACGGTGGCGATGGTCTTCCATTTGCTGGCGCCGAGGGCCATGGCGGCTTCGCGCAAAGGATTCGGAACACCGCGCAGAAATCCTTCGGTACTGCGAAGAGTGATGGGGATCATCATCAGGCCAAGAGCGAATCCGCCGGCGAGCGTGGAGTATTGCTTGAAAGGGTGAACGACAAGGCCGTAAGCAAAAATGCCGATGACGATGGAGGGCACGCCGTTGAGCAAGTCCGCAGCATAACGAACAACAAAAGCGGTGGCGCTGCCGCTGAATTCGGCGAGATAGATGGCCCCGAAAAATCCGATGGGAACACCAAAGAGGGTAGCAAGCAGAAGCATCTTGGCGCTGCCGAGGATGGCG
>DASQYT010000426.1:0-8810 GCA_035639075.1 Candidatus Elarobacter sp. | reverse complement strand
GCGGGCTGCGGTTTGGGCAGGGGCTTGCGCGGGATCATTTCGTCGCGGTTGGCGGTCAGGTAGACGAAAGAAGCGACGATCACGGCCATCTGCTTCATGTCCGGCTCCTGGATGCGCTCGTAGACGTCCATGTTGGAATGGTGGGTGCGGGTGTCGTAGTCCAGAGGATCCTGGATAAATTGAAAACCGGACAGGCCGACGGCATTGAAAGCCAGGTGATCGGTGCCGCCGGTGTTGCGGATGGTGAGCGTGTTCATGCCGAGGTCGTGGAACGGTTCCATCCAGGCGGAGAAGATGGGTGCGACCATTTCATTGCCCTGGAGATAGACGCCGCGGATTTTGCCGGTGCCGTTGTCAACGTTGTAGTAGGCGTCGAGCTTGGCATGCTCCGGAGAAGGCTTCATTACTTCGGGATCGGCGAAATGCTGCTTAACGTAAGCGCGGGAGCCGAGCAAGCCCTGTTCTTCGCCGGTCCAGAGGCCGATGCGAACGGTGCGGCGCATCTTGAGGCCAGTGGCCTTGAGAATGCGGATGGCTTCGAGCATGACGCCGGAGCCTGCGCCGTTGTCGGTGGCACCGGTGCCACCATGCCAGGAATCGAAGTGTGCGCCGAGCATGACGATCTCGTCGGATTTGGCTTTGTCCGTGCCGGGAATCTCGCCGATGATGTTGAAGGAATTGAGATCGTCGTCGTAGAACTTGTTCTGGATATCGAGCTGCATGGTGACTTGCACTTTCTTATCGAGCATTCGATAGATGCGGCCGTAGTTTTCGCTGGCGACGGCGACGCGCGGGGGAGCCGGCGGATCTTTCTCCTTATCGCGGCCGCCTCCCTGCTGGACGAATACGGTGCCATCGTCGCTGCGGGAAGGCTCAATCCAAGCGGCAACGCCTTCTTCGACGAGAAACTTCTGTATCTTGAGACTTAATTCGCGCTGGGCGCGAAATTGCGCGGCGCGATCTTCAGCGGGCGTAACGGGGACCGGCTGCGTCGCAAGCTCCGCCAACTCGGCATCGGTGTAGCGGTGCGCTTGCGCCTCGAAGCGCTCGGGATTTTCGGGGATGGCGGCGGTGAGGACAAACTTGCCTTTCAGTTGGCCGCGATATTTTGCGATGTCTTCCTCTTTCAAAATTGGGGCGAGAACCGCCGCCGCGGTTACGGGACCGTTGGTGCCGGGCGTCCAAGCCTTTGAATAGGCGATCAGAGGAAACGGGCGGGGCGAAATTACCTGTGCGGAAAAGCGTTCGTTGGACCAGCCTCGTCCGAACGGCCCCCAAGGCTCCAGATGGACGTTGGCTAGCTGCCATTCCTTCATCTTGCCGGTAGTCCAATTGGCGGCTTCCTTGATGTCCGGGGAATTCGTCAGGCGCGGGCCGTAAACGTCAGTCAGATAGGTCATGATTTCCATTACTTTGGAATCGTTGAAACCTTCGTCCTTAATTTGATGGATCGCGGACAATTCCGACTGGCTCGGGGCCTGTGCCGCCAAAGGCAAAACCATTAAGAAGACTATGAATACCGCTAACGCGCTCGCATGCTTTCGCACCATCGCCCTCCGGTCACTGTATTTTCATTCTCGCTTGTCAGGAAATCACCCAGGGAAAGCACTCGCTTTGCATGTGACGCCGTAGATCGCAAATCGGTTTCATTTGCGATGAAGCTAAACACGACAGAGCAATGCAAACCCTGCCCTACAGTAGTAGGAAGTTACGGTTGGAGAGACAAAAAAATATTTTGCTGAGGCGCATTTTTTCCTTGCATGCGGGGGCGGCTCTTGTATGCTGCGAATGCGAACTCGCTTTATTTTTTGAGAGTGACTGCGAGACGGTTAACGCAGCGGCAAGAGCGAGATTCCCTTAGGAGGACGAGAGTAAAAATTGAGTTCTTTAACGCTTCCCGCCCAGCTACCTGCCGGCGCAATTCCAACTACCAGAAAACCCGCTGCTAAGCTTACGCTCTGGCCACTGGTGGCAGCCACCTTCTTCATGGTGTCTGGCGGCACGTACGGCACGGAAGAGATTATCCACGGAGCGGGGTATGGCCGGGGAATATTGGTCCTCCTTTTCCTGCCGGTGCTGTGGTGCCTGCCGACAGCGTTCATGATTGGGGAGCTATCGAGCGCGCTGCCGCAAGAAGGCGGGTACTACGCGTGGGTGCGGCGCGGCTTGGGGAACTTCTGGGGCTTTCAGGAAGCGTGGCTATCGCTGGCCGCAAGCATTTTTGACATGGCGATTTATCCGACGCTGTTTGTTTTTTATTTGAAGCAGATGTCGCCGTGGTTTGGGCTCGGGAATCACGGAATCTACGCCGGGCTTTTTGTGATTGCCACTTGCACGGCGCTGAATCTTGCGGGAATTCGCGTGGTGGGAATCACTTCGCTATGGCTTTTCTTCCTGTTATCGGCGCCGTTCGCGCTGATCGTGGTGCTGTCGCCGCTCAAAATGGGTGCGCTGGCGGAAGCGTATGCCGCGCCGACGGCTACCGGGCTAAGCTTGCTCGGGGGCGTGCTGGTAGCGATGTGGAACTACATGGGCTGGGATAACGCTTCGACGATTGCACGGGAAGTCGAGCGGCCGCAGAAAACTTATCCGAAGGCCATGATTGTGGCAGTCGCCTTCGTGGCGCTGTCCTACGTGCTGCCGTTTGCTGCGGTGTATCTGACCGGAGTTCCCTCTTCGATTTTTGAAGGCGACGGCTCGTGGGCTACGGTGGCGGGAGCGATTGGGGGAAAGTTCCTGAGATTCGAATGGCTGAGATTCCTGATCATCCTTGGCGGGATGATGAGCGCGTTTGGGATGTTCAACGCGCTGGTGATGAGCTATTCGCGGCTACCGCTGGCGATGGCGCATGACGGGATGCTGCCGAAGATTTTTGGCAAGGTGAGCACGCGGACTCAGACACCGTGGGTAGCTATTCTTTCTTGCGCGACGTGCTGGGCGCTGTGCCTGGGGCTGGGATTCAAGCGGCTCGTGACGCTGGACATTATGCTTTACGGGGTCAGCCTGATGCTGGAGTTCGTGACGCTGGTGGCGCTGCGCATCCGCGAACCGGAGTTGAAGCGCGGATTCCGCGTCCCAGGCGGCATGCCCGGCGCGATTCTCGCTGGCGTGTTTCCGTTGGCGCTGCTGAGCCTGGCGATGGTCGAGAGTAACCACGAAACCGTGCTGGGAATGAACGGGCTGCTGTTCGGAGTGCTCATGATCATGGCCGGATTCTTGATTTATTTTGCCATCCGCAAATTGAAGATTCGCAAGTCGAAGCCGGTCGTGGTGAAAAGCATCGAGGAGTTGGAAACAGCCTAGGCAATTCCCCAACCTGATGATTCCCTGCCGCCCGGTTCGAAAGAGCCGGGCGGTTGTTTGTGAGGCTGGGATATACTCAGCAGTCTTTGGGAAAGCCGACTTACTGCCAGGAGATTCTAGACGTGAGATTGCGCCACTTCGCTCTTACATTTCTATCTGGTCTGTTCGTGCTTGTCGCTTCGGTTCGGATGTTGGCCGGGCCTGAGGCACCAAAGCAGTACGACCCAAAATTATTTCAGGAATTGCGGTGGCGGCTGATCGGGCCGTCGCGCGGAGGGCGTGCGCTGGCTGTAACTGGCGTGCGCGGGCAGCCGGAAGTTTTCTATTTTGGAAGCGTGGGCGGCGGCATTTGGAAAACGAATGATGCGGGGCGGACGTGGAAGCCGATTTTCGATTCGCAGGCGATTGCTTCGATTGGAGCAATCGCGGTAGTGCCATCGGATTCGAACGTGATTTACGTGGGCTCGGGCGAGGCGGACATGCGCTCGTCGATTTCCTACGGGAATGGAATGTACAAGTCCACGGACGGCGGCAAAACGTGGATGCACATCGGGCTGGAGGACTCGCGGCAGATTGGGCGAATCATCGTTGACCCGCGAGACGTAAACAAGGTTTTCGTCGCCGCGCTGGGGCATCCTTACGGGCCGAACCAGGAACGCGGCGTGTACCGCTCGAAAGATGGCGGAAAGAACTGGCAAAAAATTCTGTTTCATGACGAAAACACGGGCGCGATTGATTTGGCGTTCGAACCAGGAAATCCAAGAACGATTTATGCATCGCTGTGGCAGACACGGAGGCCGCCTTGGAGCGTCTACCCTCCTTCGAATGGACCGGGCAGCGGGCTGTATCGCTCGATTGACGGGGGCGATCATTGGGAACGCGTGAGCGGGCAAGGATTACCGTCGGAAGGACTGGGACGAATTGGCATCGCGTTTGCGCCGAGCAATCCGCGGCGAATTTATTTGATCGTGGACGCAAAGGAAGGTGGGTTGTTTCGTTCGGATAACTCTGGGCAGAGCTGGCAACGCGTTTCGAATGACCGGCGTATCTGGCAGCGCGGATGGTATTTCGGGGAAGTCAGCGTAGATCCAAAAAACCCTGACACGGTGTACGTTCCGAACACCACGACCTACCAATCGCATGACGGAGGGAAGACGTTCATTGCGTTTCGAGGCGCACCGGGCGGCGATGACTATCACGAACTGTGGATTGATCCGGATGAGCCGCGACGGATGGTTTTGAGCAGTGACCAGGGCACGATCGTAACGCGCAACGGCGGTGAGACGTGGAGCTCGTGGTTCAACCAGCCGACCGGGCAGTTCTATCACGTGGTGACGGATACCCAGTTTCCTTACTGGGTGTATGGCGCGCAGCAGGACAGCAATGCCGTGGCAACACCAAGCCGCAGCAAGTACCGCTCTTTGAATTTTCATGATTGGCGGCCAATCGATGCGGGCGATGAAAACGGTTACATCGCGCCGGACCCGCTGAATCCTGGCGTGGTGTTCGGCGGGTTTGTCTCGCGCCAGGATTTAAGCGACGAACAGCTCCAGCAGATGCCGCCAACGCTGGCACATGCGGGCGAGTACCGGCGCACCTGGACGCTGCCGCTTGTATTTTCGTCCGTCGATCCGCACGTGCTGTACTTTGGCTCACAAGTTTTGTTTCGGACCGCGGACGGAGGAAACTCGTGGCAGGTGATCGGTCCCGACCTGACGCGTGAAGATCCGGGAGTGCCGCCAAACTTGGACGTCGCGACGGCGGCGGATGCGCCAAAGGGCAAACGACACGGCGTGATTTACACGATTGGGCCATCGTATGTGCGGGCTGGAGAAATCTGGACGGGCACAGACGACGGTCAAATCCAACTGACGCAAGACGAAGGGAAAACCTGGGAGAACGTCACGCCGCCGGAATTGACGCCGTGGAGCAAAGTGACGCACATCGAAGCGTCGCACTCCGATGCTGGAACGGCATATGCGGCGGTGGACCGGCACCGTCTTGACGATTATCAGCCGTATCTCTATCGCACGCGTGATTTCGGAAAGAGCTGGCAACGCGTTTCAAGTGGAATCCCCGAAGGTAACTTTCTGAACTGCGTGCGGGAAGATCCTGTTCGAAAAGGGTTGCTGTACGCTTGCACGGAAAAGGGCATGTATGTTTCTTTCAATGACGGCGAGGATTGGCAGTCTTTGCAACTGAATTTGCCGGTGACCTCGGTGCGTGACCTGGTGGTCCACGAAAGCGACCTGGTGATTGCTACGTTTGGCCGATCGTTTTGGATTTTGGACGATGTGACGCCCCTGCGGCAGATGGACGCGCACGTTGCTGCAGCCGATACATGGTTCTTTCGACCCGAAGCCGCGATTCGCATGCGGACGGGATCGGACCAAGGCACTCCGATGCCGATGGATGAGTTTTTGGCTGCGAACCCGCCCGAGGGCGCAATGCTGGATTATTACTTGAAGCAAAAAGCGTCATCGCCCATTCAACTGGAAATTTTCGATGCCGAAGGAAAGCTCGTGCGGCGATTTGCGAGCGATGACGTCTTGCACAAGACAAATCCGAACGATGTGCCAATTCAAATGGAGTGGGTGCGCGACCCGAAACCCCTTTTGGCAGATGCGGGGATGCACCGATTCGTATGGGACCTTCGTTACCCGATCCCGAAGGGCGTTCGGAGGTCGTTCTGGGGCCCGGCAGGACCATTAGCGGTGCCAGGTAACTACACAGTGAAACTTACGGCGAACGGCAAGAGCAGCACGCAGCCGCTGACTATCAAGCCAGACCCACGGGTGAAAACGCAGCCAGACGCGCTGACGCGGCAGTTCAGCCTGGCGTCGAAACTTGCAGCGCGATTGGGTGAAGTCTCGGTAGCGCTGCAACAGACCGGCGATCTGCGAAAGCAAATCGACGCGCGCAAGAAGGATGCCAGCGCCAGCAGCGAGCTTCTGACGGCATTGCAGGAACTGGAAAAGAGGGTGGAATCGGCGGTCGAGCCCGATAGTGACGCAGATTTTGGATTGTTTGGGCAAGCTTTTCCGGGCAAGGAGCACGAATCTCTCCCACAAGTCCAGGGGGCGCTCACCCGGCTTTTGATCATCGTAGACAGCTCCGAACTGGGGCCCACGGCGGATGCCGCGACCGCCAGCGTAAAATGGGAAGAGGCCGCGCAGGATACGCTGGCGCGTTGGGCCGCGTTCCAAAAGGAAGATCTGGCAAGCGCCAATGCCTTGCTCGAAAGAGCCAAACTGAAGCCGCTGGTCCTTGCTCCGACGAACCCCTGAGGGGAGCGGATTTGGTATGCTGCTGTAAGTGAAAAACATCTTCCAAATCAAGTTTGTTTCGATGTTTGGGCTGCTATGCATGGCGCTTATGGCTGGGGCTTTGGTCTCGCCATCGCTGACTCCATCGCAAGCGCAACAACCTGCCTCTAGCGCTCCGGCAGCGACGAGTCCCGCCGCGACTCCTACGCCCGGGAGAGTGGCTGGATCGGCGGCTTCCCCGTTTGGCACGCAAACCCAGCAAGGCGGCCTCAACATCCTCGTGCTCGATCCGGCGCATGGCGGAACCGACCCGGGCGCGCGCGGCACAGGCGGCATCCGCGAAAGTGAAATCGTTCTGGATTTCGCGGTTCAAGTTCGGCGCGCGCTGGAGTTGCAGGGCTTTCAAGTGGTGCAGACGCGGCAGGGGAACGAGAATCCTTCGTTTGACGATCGCTCCGCAACCGCCAACGCGCAACGCGGGGCCGTGTTCGTTACGCTGCACATCTCTTCGACGGGATTGCCAGGCACTGCACGCGTTTACGTGAATTCGGATTTGCCGCCAGTTGCAAATGCGGGTGGCCTGATTCCCTGGGACCGCGCACAGGCGCCGTTTCTTGGACTCAGCAAGGCGTTTGGCGATTTGGTTCAGGGATTCCTCGCGCAGCGTTTCAAAGGTTCGCCCGACACCGCGCAGTCCGCCAGCGTGCGCCAGCTTCGAACTACGGCCGCGCCTGCGATCGCAGTGGAAGTTTCGAGCGTGACAGTGGAGGACCGCGCCGACCTGGACCGCATGGCGCCGGGCGTGGCGGACGCCATCGCGCGTGGCGCGGCGGCGTTCAAGCCGTCGTACGTCGTTCCAAGCACGCCGGGGGCGCTGCCGTGACCCCAAGCTGGAAATATTGGCTGATTGGTGGATTAGTGATTGCAGTGCTTGCCGCCGCGATTTATTTTCCAATTCTCCGCAGACGCGTGAAGCGCGCCGCGAGGCTCCAGCAGCAGAGCGAAGAACAGGCACGGCGCGAATTGACGCAACCGATCCCAATCAATCCGAGCGATCCCCGTGTGAAGGCCAAACTCTTCTGGGTTTCGGATGCGATCGATTCCACGCTGGCGCCGGTAACGGTCGAACTGCCGCTACCGAATGACCCAGTGCTGCGATCGAAACAGGTTCTGAACACGCTGCTTGCGGGTCCCGTGGATGCGGAGTCGCGCACGTTGCCGCCTGACGCTTCCCTGCTGGCGTTCTATCTCTTGCCGGATGGAACGGCGATTGCGGATTTTTCCGAGGCGCTGGCGACTTCGATTCCTTCGGGGATTGTTAGCGAGCAGTTGGCCGTGAATTCCATCACGCGGACGCTGGAAGCCAATGTGCCGCAGGTGCAGCGGCTGAAAGTCCTGATTCATGGGCAGGAAGTGGAAACGCTCGCGGGGCATTTGGATTTGACGGGAACATTTGTGGTGAACACCAAAGTAGCGCAGGAACCGGTAAAGTCGACACCAACGCCGTCCGGCGCAGACAAGCCGGCGTCGCTAGCGGCGGCCGCGCAGACACCCGCTGCAGTTCCGGGCACGTTGACAGCGAATAGAGCGCTCGGCAAACTTGGTCAATCCGAGAGCAGGCCGTAGAATTCTTAAGCGCAGAGATGACGACCGCAGGAGGAAGAGTGAGAGCCGACGGCCGGACCGCGGACCAGATGCGTCCTTTGAAAATCACGCCGGACTTTATTTCCACGGCGGAAGGCAGCGTGTTGATTGAGTTGGGAAACACGCGAGTGATCTGCACGGCGACGGTCGATGACGGCGTGCCCAGTTTTCTGAAGGGCAGCGGTAAAGGCTGGGTTACCAGCGAATATGGAATGCTGCCGCGCGCCACCGAGGAGCGCACGCCGCGCGAAGCAGCGCGGGGCAAACAATCCGGGCGGACGCTGGAGATTCAGCGATTGATTGGCCGTTCGCTGCGCGCGGTGACGGATCAGGAAGCGCTCGGCGAGCGCACGGTATGGCTCGATTGCGACGTGATTCAGGCAGACGGCGGAACGCGAACAGCGTCCATCACAGGAGCGTTCGTCGCGCTGGCGCTGGCATTCGAACGACTGACCTCCGCGGGAATCTTGAAACGGTCGCCGCTGATTGACACTGTGGCGGCCACGAGCGTAGGCATTGTCGACGACCGCGCGCTGCTCGATCTGGCTTATGAAGAAGATTCGCGCGCAGAGGTGGACATGAACGTGGTCATGACCG
>DASQYT010000425.1:0-4958 GCA_035639075.1 Candidatus Elarobacter sp. | reverse complement strand
CTACAACGCACAACAGGACACGCGGATGCAACTTCTCGCCAATAGTGTACTGCCTTGCGAGATTCCCCTCTACAAAGGAATTAAGATCGAAGCACTCCGCATCCCTTGCAAGGATTAAGCGGAAAACGTACTATTCTCTCGCGATGGCGCTCATACCCATTAAGACGGCCTCAGAAACAGGCTACTGCGATTGCATTTGTGGCTGTTATGAACTGGCCAGCCTGCGCGATGAAGACACCGGCAAGGGCTACTGCCCTGCCTGTGGGAAAGATCATGTTGACCTAAACGCCGGCGTGGGCGTTCCGCTTCCCGCACCCGCAAGAGTCTCCGCAAATATCCCGGGCAGCCGCAAGTCTGCTTCGATGCCCGCCCCCGCAGATCCTCCTGGCCGACTTCGGTAAATCCGGCACGGATGTTCCGTGCCCTGCCTGTTGTCCTCTTAGGCTCAAAAAATGGAAGGGCGTCCCGTTTGACCGAGACGCCCTTCAAATCTCCGCTTGCTCTCACAAGCGGAAGAGTTGGGATGGCTCAGAAGATGAATTTCAAAGCCAGTTGCAGTGCGCGCGCGTTGCTCGCGAACACGGTTTCGGGATTGTTGAATTCGCCGTTCCCTGGTTGCAAGAAGGTGCGGCTCCCGGTGTAGCCGATGGACTGAACATCGTTCAAGGATCCAGGCACGAATTGCGGGTGATTCAGCACGTTCAGCGCCTGCGCCGAGAATTCGACTTTCTTCCCCTCGGTGAGCGAAAAACGCTTTAGCGCGGTGAAGTCGAGATTGTTAATGTGACGAGCCGGCAGGGTATTCCGGCCAAGATTCATCAGGGCAAGTGACCCGGCTCGAATGTACTGGGCATTCGCATTGTTTGCCAGGTAAGCTACTTGGTATGGGCCCGCATTTCCATCCGTACATTTCCAAGTCAGCCCTGTCGAAGCATTGATCCCAGTTGGCAGGCTGCTATTGCAGAGCGGTGCCACGTCTGAGCTCAGTCCAGGCGTGCCTTTGGGATTGAAGACCGCCCGGTCACCCGCCGTATCGCCATTGCCGTTTACGTCGCGGCCAGACTGTACGGTCATCCATTCCGGAGACTGGTAAGTATAAATGGGCCCAGCTTCCCAGTTCCCCAGGACATTTTTCTTGAGCCAACTGCCGCTCTTGAAGTACGGCACATCGTAAATGGCCGCAAGGGTGAACCGATGACGACGGTCCAGTGCGGAGTTGGAACGATCGGCTGCCAGGTTCTGGAAGTCTTGGGTGCGGCGGGGCGTCAACACCGACGTAAAGAAGTCCGCCGTGCTGTTGTCGATTGTGTGGCTATAAGTGTAGGAGCTCACGAACGTGAGTCCGTTCGCCATTCGTCGCGTTACCTGTGCTGCTAGGCCATGATAGTTCGAGTCTCCGTTGGGAGTGAACTGAACTATATTCTGGCCAGGTCCATCGAATCCTGCGGCGGTATAAGCCGGAACGAAGCTGTTTCCGTTGCCGTAGGCGCCAGCCGCAATGCCGCTGCGCGTATACGGAAGCGCGTCCAGGGCAGCCTGACCGGGATTTGAAAGATAGGTTGGCAAGCCAATCGTGCTCGTGGTAAGGGGTTGCCGATTGATTCGCTCCTGGGTATTCAAGTGGATGCCGCGAGTACCCACGTACCTGACTTCAACGGTATAGTCCTTGTGGAATACGTGCTGAACTCCTAGGGTCCACTGCATTGACTTGGGGGATAGTTGGTCCACGACGATGTGATTGCCCGTCTTTTGTTTCTGCTCATGGAGAGACGCGAACGTTCGAACGCCTCCCGCACCCGGAACAATCCCTCCATTGGCCAGATAATTTGGAATGTCCGGGGAGAATGGGGTGTCAATTGTTCCGCTCAATTGTGGCGGCAGCGATAGAATCCCGATATTGTCATAAAGGACATCATACGAAATACCGAAGCCCGCGCGAACGGAAGTCGTTCCGCCCGAACCCGGTGAATAGGCGATGCCGATTCGGGGACCCCAGTTATTCTTGGGAGCGCGCGGTTCGCTGAAGTCGATCAGCCCAGGTACGGTGGCAGCCTGGTTCAGGCTTTGCGACCGCTCGCCAAATGGAATAGTCGTATATTCGTAGCGCACGCCGAGGTTCAGCGTAAGGTTCGGGCGAATGCGCCAGTCGTCGTTCGCAAACCAGTACAGAGCCGTCTGGTCTCCATAGTAGATGGGATCGCCGTTGCTGCGTTCCGCCAGCAGGTCGGGGTTCAGATCCCTGAAATAGCGGTCCATAGAAGAGTATTCATAATCGCCGCGGGAACGCTGCGTGAACGATTGCGGCGAAATATACTTGCGCCCTTCGATCCCGAACTTCAGCGTGTGGTGCGACTTAGTCCAGGTAACGTTATCGGTAGCCTGATACAGGTTCTGATATCCGAATTGAGGTCCGTTCGGGTCAGGCCCCATCTGTAGTGTATTCAGTTCATCGAAGAGCAAATCCGGAAAACTATCCAGTCCTGGGAATTTGAAGTTGCCGGTTGACGTCCGGTTGTACGAGCGGTTGAAGCCAAGGCGTAACTCGTTGCTCAGACTGGCATTGAACGTATGATATTCGTTAACAGTAACTAATCGGTTAATATTGGCAGGGTTAGGCAGGAAAAACGCCGGCAGAGAAGGGCTGTTGTCGATTGCAAAAAAGTCGTTGTAAATGTAACTGCCGCGAATTTGATCCTTCGACGAGATATCGTAGTCAATCTTGCCCATAAACGTCTTTGCATTATTGTAGTTGGGCGCTGCCACAGGAAGAATCTTGACTTGTACAGGCGTGAATCCTCCCGGCGCACTGGCGTTCGTTATGTAGATATCTTGATTTGTATTTGGAGTCTTTCCAAGGGGATCGCGCGGATCCAGCTTGGGCGCCGTGGGGCAAGGGTCACCTCCAGAAGGAGCAGGCGTCGCGTACGTCTTAAAAACGCCCAGATTCGTGGCGGAGATCCCGGAGATGCCCCCAAGCGTTGTATAACCCGCAGCGGTAGGCGTGCAAACCGGGGCGCCCGGCACGCTTGCCTGACCCACGGGATTGTATTGCCCGCTCCCAAGGAAGAAGAGCTTGTTCTTCAGAATCGGACCGCCGAAGTTTCCCCCGAAGCGGTTGTTATCGAAGCGCTGATTCTGCGTGAACCCGTTGTTCTTCGTGGCCTGGTCCATGGCATTGAAGTTGCGGTTCTGCGAGTAGCTGTACGCGAGGCCGTGGAAAGAGTTTGTGCCGCCCTTCAACACGAAGTTGAACTGGCCGCCGGAAGAATGGCCGAATTCCGGTGAATACTGGTTTTGCAGAACCGTGAATTCGGAGATGGAATCGTTCGGGACCGGAACGAGCGGCCCGGTCACGCTCTTGCTGTTATTGTCGATGCCTTCCACGGTGAAATTGTTGTTGCGTGGACGCTGGCCACCAATGCTGGGGCCCGAACCGGCGCCAATGCCGCCGCTGCTCGCCACACCGGAACTCAAGAGAGAAAGGTTAAGGATTCCGCTGGGACCGAGCGTGGTGCTGGGAAGATCGGCGTTCATCTTGGGGTCGAAAGTGGTCGCAAGCGTCGAAGTCGTAGTATCCAGCGCTTCAGCGACGCCAGAAACCTCGACCGTTGTAACCGCGCCCTTGATCTCCAGGGTGATCGACAGGGACTTCGTCATGTTAAGTTCGATCGTGAACCCATTGATCGTGGTGGTCGCGAGATTCGCAGCGGATGCGGAAATATTGTACGTGCCGACGGCCAAATTGTTGAATCTGTACTCGCCGGCATCATTGGCCTTGGTTTCGTACTTGGCGCCCGTTTGTGTATTCACCGCTTCGACCGTTGCGCCGGGCACAACCGCGCCCGTCTTGTCGAGAACTGTCCCAGTCAAGTTGCCGCTAATCAGTTGAGCGCTAACTTGGCTTACACCAACGAGTCCCAGCGCGAGAGCAACTACGCTGAGGACCGCGAAAAATCTAGAATGCCTCTTAATCACAGAATCCCTCCTGAGTTTCGCCACAATACTGCACATTTCTGCTGCAACGGATGCTTCTGTAAGTGCAATCTAAATTCCAAAATATAGCCACTGCTGATGTAAAGATATGCGCTGCTAACATTTGATTTATCTATAGCTTACGCATTTCGAGACGCACCCCTTAGTTTAGATTTATATTCGTTGGTTCCATGAAACGTAGAGCCTATGAAATTCAGGAGATATTCCCCGCCGGCCAGTTCCTCACAGTCTCCAATCAAGCTTATCTTGGAGATAAGTTCTAGTACCATCTGATTCCGCCTTCTCACGCGGGGGAAGCTGCGAACCAAAGAGGACTCACTTCTGTTGCCGGGTCAGACCGCCGCGAGCAGGCGCTTCGTTCCCTCGCCGAATATTTCGTTAGGTGTGAGGAGGCTGAGGACCACGTAGCCATCGGACGGAAAATCGTAAAAGTGGCCCGGATGCACAGAGACGCCGTGTGTCGACAGGAGGTCGATCGCCAGATCCTCGCACGAACGTGTCGCGGGAACTCGCAGCACGGCGCACCAACCGCCTTCCACCTTCAGGCGGGAGACGGACCTTTGCGTGGCCAACTGCCGGTCAAGCTCCCCAAGATTCCGGCGCACGCGTTCGATGACTTGCTTCTGGAAAGCATGCCGCAGTTCGAGAAATTTCGGTATTGCCAGTTGCACCGGCGCGTTCACTGAGAGATAGGTATCGGCAATGACTTCCAGGCGCGCGAGTGTTTCGCGTTTCCACTCTTGCGGCCCGCTGGCGATCAGCCACGCCGCCTTCATCTGCGGCAGCCCACAAATCTTTGATAATCCGCTCACCGTAAATGTCGGCGCGCCGCGATTCGCCGCGAAGCTCGCTGGCCGTTCGCCCTCAAGCGCGAAATCAAGGAACACTTCATCAGCGATAATCGCCATCTCTCGCGCGGAACAAATGGAATTCAGCTTCATGATTTCCGCGCGTTTTACGAAGTG
>DASQYT010000424.1:0-3705 GCA_035639075.1 Candidatus Elarobacter sp. | reverse complement strand
CCATATGAATGAGCGCTGTGGCCATGTCGTGCTCCTATATCACGCCTATATCATATCACGGGAGGAAGTCAATTGACGCAGTCCGGAGACGTGGGATGGCAAGGCCGGCCGTCTATTCGTACCGCAGAGCCACAATGGGATGAACGCGCATGGCGCGGCGCGCGGGAACGTAGGAAGCCGCCAATGCGACCGCGACCAGCAACACAGCTACACCAAGAAACGTCAATGGATCGTACACGCCCACGCCGAAGAGCAAACTCGTAAGAAAACGTGCCACAACAAACGCGCCCGCCAGTCCGAGCGCGACTCCCATCAGCGTCAATTTCAACGTCTGGCCCAGAATCATGCGCCGCACCGAAGTCAATTGCGCGCCCAGCGCCATGCGCACTCCAATCTCCTGTGTGCGCTGGCTCACCGTGTAGCTCATGACTCCATAAATCCCCACAGCCGCGAGCACGACCGCAAGCACCGCGAAAACCCCCACTAGCGTGGCCGAAAATCGTCTTGGAGAGATAGTGTCCGTGAGCAACCCGTCCATAGTCATTACGTGCGTTACCGGCAGATTCGAATCGGCTTTATGAATCACGTCTGTGACCGCAGCCGCCAGCGCTACCGGATCGGAAGCCGTCCGCACCACCACATACGGCGTCCATCCTCCCACGAAGTAAACGTCAAAGGTTGGCTCGGCATCCAGCCCAAACTGGTGCACGTTTCCCGTGACGCCAATGATGGTGCTCCAGCATGGTTTTGGATCGAGCGAGCAGAGGTTGATGCGCTTCCCGAGTGCGTCGCCCTTGGGCCAGAAACGCCGCTCCATCGTCTCGTTGATCACCGCTCTCGGCACTCTCCAGTCGTCCTCGGTAAACAACCGGCCCTTGCGCAGGGGAATCCCCATGGTCGAAAAATAGCTAAGGCTCACGGTCCGGAATTGCACGATCGGCCGTGCTCCGGCATTCGGGATGGGCTGGTCCTCGATCACGAATCTGGACGCCTGGCGAAATTCCTTGCTTAAGGGCAAATCGTCGATGCCCGCGGCTTCCTTCACGCCCGGAAGAGCGCGGATGCGTTCCACGATTTGCTCAAATTGCAGGGACTGTTTTTGTCCAATCTGGATCCAGTCTTCCTGTGAAAGTTTGCTTGCCTGTGTAAAGGGCAGCGCCGCCTGTTGCACCTCTACCGTCAGGATATGGTCCACGCGAAAACCCGGATCCACTTCCAATAGATGTTGAAAACTCCGCAGCAGCAAGCCCGCGCCAATCAGCAGCACGAGCGCCATCGCGATCTCCGAGATCACCAGGACGTTGTGCGTTCGGCGATGCCCCGTTCCGCTTGTCCCTTTGCTCCCCTGCTTGAGGACTCCCGCGAGATTCGCCCGGAATGTGCGCAGCGCCGGAAGCAGCCCGCAAATGATCCCGGTGGCCACGCATACGGCGGCGGTGAACGCCAGCACCTTGCTGTTCAGGCCGCTCTCTCGTAACACTCCTAGATCGGCGGGAACAAACGCCATCAGGAAGCGCAAACCGCCCACTGCCAGGATCAGCCCTAACGCGCTTCCCGCCAGCGATAGCAACATGCTTTCCGTGAGCAGTTGGCGTGATAACTGCCAGGAACTGGCGCCCAACGCGGTGCGCACCGCCACTTCCCGTTCCCTGCCCGCATTTCGCACCAGAAGGAGATTCACGATGTTCCCGCAAGCAATCAGCAGCACCAGGCCCACGGCCCCGGAAAGCACCAGCAGGATGCCTTGCAGTTTCGCTGCGGACGGATCTTCCATCGGTTCGACGAGCACCCCAAAGAACTTGTGCGAATCCGGATACTGAATGGTTTCCTGTTGATTCAGCCTGGCCATTTCGTCGCGCGCTTGCGCCAGCGTGACGCCCGGTTTGAGCCGCGCCACGCCGATGAAGGAGTGATGAACGTGCTCGGTCAAGTCATCTCCATACTGGCCAAAGGGCATCCAAAGGTCAGGCCAGCGCAGAAGGCGAAAATCTGCCGGCAACACTCCCGTTACCCTATAACGCTGGTTGTCGAGCGTGATCGTTCGTCCTACGACTGCGGGATCGCCTCCAAACCGGCTCTGCCAAAGCTGGTGACTCAAAATCACCACAGGAGAACTTCCTGCCCGGTCCTCTTCCTCAACGAAATAGTGGCCCGCCGCGAGGTGTATCCCCAGCAAGGGGAACAGTCCCGCACTTGCGTAACTCCCGAGCACGCGCTGTGGTTCTCCTTCGCCAGTTAAATTAAATCCCTGGGAGATATGGGCATAGCCGCCCATTTCGGAAAAACTGGCGTTTTGCTGGCGCCAGTCCGCGTAGTCGCCCGGCGACAAGCCGGCGCGCGGAGCCTGTGGCGGATAGGTATTCCAGATTTGCACTAAGTTTCCCGGCTGAGGATAGGGCAGCGGGCGAAGCAGCACGTTTTCGACCACGCTGAAGATCGCCGTGTTCGCCCCGATTCCCAAGGCCAGCGTCAGCACCGCGACGGCCGTGAAGCCGGGATTCTTGCCCAGCGTGCGTATGCCGTAGCGGATATCTTGAAGCAAGCTTCCGATCAAATGATTCCTCGGCAATAAATTAAGGCGCTGTGTAACACGGGACTGGCTACATTACTCCGACTCTTTATTCGACGCAACATTGTGCTGGAGAGATTTCCGAAAATGAAGCCAAGCTCGGTCGAATCGGAGCTTAGTCGTGTCTCACAGAGCTTACTCTCTAATGCAGAGCGGCGGAGAGCGTTTTAATCAATAGCGATTCCTGTTCCGGAAACACCGTACGCAAGTCGAGGATGAGCCTGTCGTCTTCGACGCGGGCGATGACCGAGACGCCTCCAGGAGCGCGCCGCAGCCGCTGCTCGAGTTTCATCGCGGAGTAGCGGACGCTCGCAATCCGAATAATTTTCGTAGGGAGCGATTGCGAAGGCGTGGAGCCGCCACCCGCGAGAGAACTGCCATCGGCGATTTCGATCTCCACTTCGTCCAACGGAAGCTCGGGGCGGAGTTCGCGGAGGAAATTCTCCGCTCGGCGCTTCAGTTCTTGCGGAGTCGCGCGGATCATTCGAATGGCGGGAACCTCATCCCACGCCGCGCGAAGATAAGCTCCAAGCGTGGCTTCCAGCGCCGCGATGGTCAGCTTGTCCACGCGCAGTGCGCGAAATAACGGGTATCGCCGCACGCGCCCGATGAGATCTTTTTTTCCAGCGATAATGCCCGCCTGGGGTCCACCCAACAGTTTGTCGCCGCTAAACATCACTATCGAAACGCCTGCTTCGATGCTTTGCTTCACCGTTGGCTCGCTCACGCCGTATTCCGAAAGATCCATCAGACACCCCGAGCCAAGGTCTTCCACGAGCAGCAGTCCGCTTCTCTGGCTGAGGGCCACGAGTTCTTCAATCGAAGGCTTATCGGTAAAACCGGTGACCTTGAAGTTCGAAGGATGCACGCGAAGCAGTACGCGCGTCTTCTCGTTGATGGCGTTTTCGTAGTCTGTGAGATGCGTGCGATTCGTGGTGCCGACTTCGCGAAGGATCGCGCCACTCTGCTCCATGATTTCCGGGATTCGAAATCCATCGCCAATTTCGATCAGCTCCCCGCGCGAGACGACTACCTCGCCGCCGCGCGCCAGCGCCGCAAGCGTCACTAGCACAGCCGCCGCGCAATTGTTCACCACAATTGCCGCTTCCGCACCAGTCAAGCGCGTAAGCAGTTCC
>DASQYT010000423.1:0-7242 GCA_035639075.1 Candidatus Elarobacter sp. | reverse complement strand
AACAGTCGCAAAAGCAAGTAAAGACACAATGAATCTGAACTTCATGGAACCTCCGCAATTATCAGATTTAGCTCGCGGGCCGCGCAACGGCTTGTATGACCCCCGAGTTTGCGGGCATGCCCAAGGCAGGTAGGCACAAATCCGCACTTTTTTCTCGTTTGGGATTCAGATGCAGGGAAGGCACCGAGGGTTGCAAAGGGGAAAATGCTACAGCCATCCAGGGGCGAAAAATTTGAGAACCATATAGATGACTCCCTCACACCCGGGAAGTCGGTTTGACTCCGATGGCTTCGTCCATCTTGTCATTCCAAGCGACCCGCATTTCGGCAGGCACTCCTTGGGCACCGAGCAGTTCAATCATCTTGGCTTGGAACAATGAGCGGCACGCCGGCCCGACCGTCGCGAGGTTGTGAACGAGCCATTCTACAAGAGGGACGAAATTCATCTCATGGCCCACACTGGTATATCGTCGCGCTGCTGCAAGAGCGTCGTCCTCGGGCCTCGCAGTCGTGATGAATAGATAATCGGCCAGACCACTCGGCGACACCTTTTGGTTAAAAGTCAACGTCACTCGAGCCTGGTCAATCGGCCGCTCAGTTACTTCCACCCCGAGGACAAGCGTACCGTGTTTGCGAATCGTAATGTCTCCCGCAGCACCAGAAGCCTTGTCGGCGACATTGACCCCCTGAAACTCAACTTCCCATCCGAGAGCGTGACACTCGCTTATGGTCTGGAACATCGCTGTGGCCAGCAGCGCTGGGATGCGGCCACCGCTCTTGATGGTCAACATGCCCTTGATTAGACAACTTAGTTGTTCTAGGTTCGGTTTCGAGATGCGCTTGAGCGTAATATTATGGGATTCCCTGAGCACAATGAAGCGACGCAAGAGAAAGCGCAAATACTTCTTCACTGTTTCTGCGTCTAGTTCGCGCAGATAATCGACAATCTCGACCATCGCAGCAAAGCCAGCCTTGTCCTGTTGGATTCGTGGTTCTCCCCCTTCCATGAACCTCGCCCCGCCTCTGAGCGCTGACAGGAACGGCGACACAGAAGTTGGCACGGATCGCTCACGCAGGAGCGGTGTTACAACTTTCTCGGCCAAGCTCCGACCGCTAAAGGCATTCTTTCCGTATGCGGTTGCGGGCAGCCGAATGTCGATCTGAGGGTCAATAATGCGGGCTATTGCGCAGCTAGGAAGCGCGTCGCGGTATGCCTGAGTCTTGGATAAAAATAATCTTTCCATTGCTGCAACAATCGCGGACGGAATAGTAACTGGCGCGCCATCTCGGTGATCTGATTCGGCAAGTGCGAATGTTTCGGCCAACAACGTCCTAGCGGCGTCTGTATCAACAGGCCGCCCTTTTCTTGCGCGCGGAGGCATCGGATGGGCCGGTCAATAATTCATCCAGAGACATTCTTGTCGTATCTTTTTGATCGAGTGACATTGCTTCAAGGGAGCGTCGAAGCGCCGCCAATCCTTGTAGAGCTTGTCCATTAGATGATTGCGATAGCCAGAGATTGCTACCTTCCCCTTGCAACGGTGAAGGACCTTTGCAAGTGCAACGTGTTCGCCTTCCTCCATCTCGAAGCCGTAAGCGCTGCTGTCCCCGCGCGTGTCGTGGAGATACGGCGGGTCGCAATAGACTAGAGTTTGCTTGTCATCATAGAGCTGGATTACTTCGGTAGCCGGACGATTCTCTATCTGAACTCGCAACAATCGCTCCGCAATGTCAGGTAAGGATTCCACACTACCTAGCCATCGGGAAACGACCCCGGACATTCCCGCCCGCGTAGTATTCTTACAATTGGCCCACCTGCCTATACTCGCGGTTTGAGCGAGACCAGTACGCACCTGACGTGCCCTGATGAAGAATCGGCGTGCCCGTTCAACGTCAGAAATCTTCTCGCCATTCGTGAGGCAAGCGATTAGGAACTCCTCGCGGGAAAAAGGGGTGAGAGCGATTGCCTTAACTAGTTGGTTGCTCTCATTTCGCAGCACCCGGAAAAAAGTAGCGACTTCACCGTCTATGTCGTTATAGGTCTCGACCGGAGAAGGATCTCGATTAAGAAGGACTGCTGCAGAACCTGCAAAAGGTTCGCAATAGTGGCGGCAATCAGGTAGCAGTGGAAGAAGCCAATCCAAATGACTGTACTTGCCGCCGTACCAGCCAAATGCAATTACCCTTTTTCCGTTGGATTTTCTCCTCCTGAACTCCAACCCGTTGCGTTTCTTGTTCTCTTCGAAGAGGTCAATCTGAAGTTCGTCCAAATAGATTGGCGAAGGACTTCCTGGCATTCCGCTCCCCCAGACTTTCCCGCTCGTTGCAGGATGTTACACGAATTAGAATGGCACTCCAACATCCAAACTTCGTCCGATTTGGCCATCCCTCATTGCGTCTTCGTCTTAGACCCGCTCGCGCTCTCATTTGCGAGCAAGCCACCTCCTGCCCGTCCCACTTTGGGAGCATAGCGTATTCGCTTTTGATTCGCCATACCAATTTGGGACGGCAATCGCGGAAGTTACGTATATAAGCCCCAAAAATTTCTCAGAGCAGGGGTTCGCCGGCGTGACGCACAATGGCTTCTCGCGTAGCGTCGCGCAAACGAATCAGTTCGTGCCATTCGGATGAACTGACGGAGCTGCTTGAGTCCTTTGCGGTGTTCGGATAAATCGGCGGATGAAGCGTGATGGTGACGCTGGTCGGCCTTGGGATGTACGTTCCATCGCGCAGGAATTTACGCGTACCTTTTAGCGAGATCGGAACAATCGGCGCGCCGCTTGCGACCGCGGCCTTGAACGCACCCAGCTGGAACGGCCGCACGCCATCCTCCGCGGTAAATGTGCCTTCCGGAAAAATAAAAACAGATTCACCATCGCGCAAAAATTCTTCCATCCGCTGCGCTTGCCGTAGCCGCGATTCCGGATCGGTGCGGTCAAACTTGAAGTGTCCCATGCGGTCCAGGAACGTGCCGATGAAGGGCATTCTGCCGACTTCCATTTTCGAGACGAAGCGGTACGGCACGCCCAGCCCCAGCATCAGCGGCAGCACGTCGAAATAACTGGTGTGGTTCGAAGCGTAGATTTTTGCGCCCGGCGTTTCCATGTACTCCTTGCCGACCACGCGCACGCGGCAGCCGATGAACGCAAACAAAACTTTGAGAGCGGAAGACGTGAAGCGTCCCGCTTTCTTGCGATCATCGATGAATTGCACCACCGCCCACGTGGGAACAATCCAGAGCAGGAAAACCACGCCGAAGTACAGGCCGTACAAAATCTCGAGTCCGCGCTTCACGCCCGCAAGAATTTCTCGCGCGAAGTTGCGCAGAGCGCTCCCCGTTCCCAGGCGCACGATTTGCACCCAGGCCGGAGCGCGCGAGGCGGAAAGAGTTCCCGCCAGGTAGAGTTGCTTGGTTTCTTCGCGCCGCAATTTCCCGCTGGACGTTTTTGGGATGCTGCCCGGCGGGATCAACTCCACGCGATCCGGCGGAAGGCCCAATCCGCGCGACACAAGATCGGTCACCGTGGAAGCAAGGGCTGAGCGTCGCGCCGCATCACGTTCACGAGTCTCCGCCACGACGACCAATTTTTCCGTGCCGGTGGCTTCGTCCGTCAATCCGAATGCGACGATGCAGCCTTTGCGAATTCCCTCGGCGCGCGCGGCAAGTTCCTCGACTTCGTGCGGATACAAATTGCGTCCGCCCTTGATGATGATGTCCTTCACGCGTCCGGTGACGTAGATCTCGCCATCGGCGCGGTACGCGCGGTCGCCGGAATTTACCCACGCGAATTCGCCCGGATCAGCGGCGGGACCACACGGGAACAGAGCTTCGGTTGCTTTGGGATTGCGATAGTAGCCAGCGGTCGCTGACGGGCCGCGAAACCACAAGAAACCTTCCATGCGGTCTGGAACTTCGTTGCCGCGTTCATCTACGATGCGAACTTCGTGGCGCGGGAGCGTTTTTCCGGAGGAAACAAAGGCGATCGCGGTTTCATCGTCAGGCGCCGCGGGCACCGCACGTCCCTGCGCCGTAAATGTCTCACGCTCCACGCGATCCACCAGCGGGCCGCGATTCAGCGGCGGGATGGTGACTCCCAGAGCAGACTCCGCCAAGCCGTAGACAGGAAGCTGCGCTTCCCGGCGGAAGCCGTAACTTGCGAAACGCTCCGCAAAGCGATCGAGTGTCTCCGGATTCACCGGTTCGGCGCCATTCAACGCCGCGCGCCACGAACTGAGGTCAATGCCCTTGATATCCTTGTCCGCGATTTTGCGCACGCAGAGTTCATAGGCAAAATTTGGCGCGGCAGCGATCGTGCCGCGGTATTTGTGAAACGCTTGCAGCCAGCGCTCCGGGCGCGTCAAGAAAGCCAGCGGTGACATCACCGCCAGCGGCGTGCCGAAATGCAACAGCGTTAGCCACGCGCCAATCAAACCCATGTCGTGATACAGCGGGAGCCAGCTGATGCCCACGTCATCCGGGGTGATCTGGACCGCTTCGCCAATGGCGCGCATGTTGGCGAGCAGATTCGCATGCGTCAGAATGACGCCCTTGGGATCGCCCGTGGAGCCGGACGTGTACTGGAGCAGCGCGATGTCGCTGCCTTGGCGCGCGCGGCTTCCGGTGACGTGCAACGGCAGCGCCCCGGGCGATAGGGGCGGAGCTTTATCCGCTGCGTCGATCAATTTTTCCGCGTCCACGACTCCCTCAAGCGAACGCACGCGAGGGCGCAGCAACTTGGCGACGGATTCCGCGCGGCGGAAGGTCAGCAGCATGCAGACTTCCGCATTGTTCAAGATTGCCGACTGCCTCGCGGCGTACTCTTCGATGCGGTCAGCGCGAAACGGCGGGTAAATGGGGACGGGAATCGCTCCAGCGAGAAGAATTCCGGCGTAAGACACGAAGAACGCGCGCGACGTCGGCAACATCAACGCGACGCGTCCGCCCGCGGGCACACCGCGCCGCGCCAGCTCCGCTGCGCAGCGGTTCCCCGCGGCATAAAGTTCACCGAAGGTGAGCCTATGATTGCGCTCCCCGGCATCGCTGTCCTCGGTGATCAAGAGGTGGTTGCGCTGGGCGTCGTGCGCCGCGCGATACCGCAGGATATCGATGAGCGTTTCGGCAGAGAAGACACCGGCGTCGGTCCCGGCGCGGTGCAATTTTTGAACAGTTACGGAAGCCCGCAACGCCGAGCTTTCTTCCTCATCTTCTGCAATTGACCCGGGCGCGCTCAGAATGGCACGCGCCAATTCCTCCGGCGTGTTGGCTTCGGAAGCGACGCGGTCCGGCAAACGCATGCCGAATACCGTTTCTAGCCGCGCCAGCAGTTCCACACGCCCCAGGCTGCCGAGGCCTAGATCGCGGTCGAGTTGCGAGTGGACGTTGAGGATCGGCAGCGCGCCCTGGCTGCCCAATTCCTCAAGCAGGCCACGGATCACTTCCAGCACGCGTTCGCGCGCGGCAGAGCGGTCGAGTTGGGCGGCGGGGGTAGCCACAGGATTCACGACGAGGTTTGTGTTCTTCCGCGTGAGGCTACCACGCCAAAGCGCGGATTGCCATCCATGAACGATCCATGAACGATTAAAATCCTCTCAGTGCGCTTTTCTTAGCGGCTTGCCATCCAAGACCGTTCGAATGCCATCTCTACGCGCTCTTCTTTGCGGCTTGCGGCGCCGGAAAGCCTTTCGGCAAAAGTGCCGTGGAAAGATCGACGCCCGAAAGATCCGCTCCCGTCAAATCCGTCTCTCGCAAAATAGCTACGCCCATGTCAGCGCCGGAAAATCTTGCGCCGGTCACGTTTGCCAACCGCAAGTTCACATTGCGCAACTGAGCGCGCTGGAAATTTACGTTCGAAAGGTCGCAGCGAAAAAATTCCACGCCGCTGGCTTGCGCTTCGGTCAAGTCCGCTCCGGGAAGAATCGCTTCGGTCATGTCCGTGTTGCGGAGGTCCGCCCTGTGCAAATTTGCATTCGAAAGATCGGCGCCGGGGAGTTTAGCTTTGCGCAAATCACTTCCCTCCAAATTCGAATTGCGAAGGATCGCGCCGCTGAGGTTGACTCCACTGAGGTCGGAGTGGGAAAGATCCGCTCCGGTCAGGTCAGCGCGTGCCCCGCCGTCCTTGCCCGTAAAAAAGCGCTCGTGTGCTTCCAGAATTTCCACCAGCGACTTGCCGTTGTGCCTTATGTTTCTTGGTTTTCTGAGTCCCATGTTTTGCCCGCCATCGATGGTATTTGACCAATAGTTTACTCGATGTGGGGGCCGCGCGGAACTGCGCGCACTCAGCTCTTGGTGAGAATCGGGGAGGCAGGCTGCGGCTGCGCGGCTTGCGCGCGCAGTGAATTGACCACGGATTGCGTAACGTCTTTTCCGCCGCGCGAATTGTTGTAGACGGACTGAACCGTGTAAATCGGCCCCCACGGGATGCCCCACCAACCAGCAACCAGCGACAGCAAAGTAAAGGGCAGGCCCTTCACCACGGAATTTTCGCCTTGCCGGAGAAAGTAAATATCCGAAGGCCGCCGGAACGTGAGGATGACGATGGAAATGCAATACTGGAAAAGAACGAACTTCGCCCGCGCTGAATCTCGAAGTCCAACTCGCCTTGCTTCATTCCTTCGATACCGCGAATTTTGCTGGCCATGGTCAGGGGAGCCTCGGCTGGGATAGTCCAGGCTGCGCAGCCTGCTGCATCTGAGCCAACTCGCGCGACGCCGCATAGCCCTGCCAGATCATCCACAGTGCGTAGGCATGCACCGCCGCGTCCAACCAACTGTTGAAGAACAAGAGCAAAACGCCATCGAGCCCGTAGGCGATCATTCCGCCGACGAAGGCCCCCTGCGAACCGGCCTTTGCCCACTTGGAGCAGAGAAACAGCATCACGATAAAGAGCCCGTCGACGCAAATCATTACGAGCGTCCCGTTTTGCCCCATCTGGTGCGCCACGACATCCACCACCTGCGTTACGCCCAGCCCAAAGATGAAACGGATCTTTGCGTCAAAGATCTGCAGGACAGAATTCACGCCGGAAAGAATCGCGATGGTCAGAAACCATCCCGCACCACGCCGCATGCGCAGGATAATGGGAATGCGAGGATCCGTCGCCGCGGGGCGGATGCCGCTGCAGGAATACCACCGGGACTTAGTGACATGTTCGCTCCGTGTGTTACGGGCAGAATGCTCAAACACGCTATGTTGTCATTGCAACGTGAAGTGAATTGCGCGGTCAAGCGCGATTTTCCCGCGTGT
>DASQYT010000422.1:0-5739 GCA_035639075.1 Candidatus Elarobacter sp. | reverse complement strand
TCCCGCGAATCAAGCTGAATCCTAAATCCTTCGCTCAACTCACTACGGTCTGTCTCATGAATGTTTTTGGGGTCGCAGCTTTAGCTCCGACATTAAGACAGATCTGTCTTTGGGCTTCAGCCCCTGAGGAAAGTCTTTCCGCCGCTCGCAACTCGTTGAACCCATGCTCAAGGTCAAAGGACCTCACCGAATCACTGCGGAAAAGCAACGCGCCACACGCGCACTAGACCGTCGGTCTGTGAAGCCAGAAGAGACCCATCCGGCGAGATTGCGAATGCGAACTTCTGTTGAGGTAGAGGAAATACCACCGTAGTGAAAACGATCCTGCGCGTCGCCAAATCATATACGCAAAGTTCAAGAGAGGTGATGCGCGATGGTCGCTCTTTCATCTTCGTCCGGGAAAAGACAAATCGTTGGCCGCCTCTTGAAGGACGATTCTCTCCTCCCATCCGGTACTCTGGAGAATGGATCTCGCCAGACTCCTCGCCGGACCGAATCAGCATCACAAAAGAACAATCACCGCTGATGGCCAGAATAGTGTCGTCAATGAACGTGGCGGACTTGCAGCGGGATTTGGACAAGTCCCTCGCTATGGCGCTGTTCCGGTCGAAAAGCTCTGGACTCTTTGCCGACGCAGAATCTTCCATACTGGAAACAAACAGACGCAGCGCATCGCTGGAGGCTGTAGGCAAATAAACAACGCGTGTGTCAGACACAGACTCGTACCGATGACCGGGCGTGAGTTTGGATTTCTTCGTGACCAGCGTGGTTGGATCAAGCACATCGATTCGCGTAAGCCAGCCGCGCTTGGCGTCATACCAGTCCTGGAATTCGTACAGCGAGCGCCCGCTAGGGGACACCGCAAAGCGCGGCAGAATATCTCCCGGCACTTCCCATTTCTTGCTGGCGAGTTCCTTCATTTCTGGGGAATAAACCTTCGTCCATTCGCCACCTTGAATGAGAAAGCTTCCGCTCTCCAGCGGAAGCAACGCATTCGAGTTTCCCGCGTTGCCCCAGGTACGCTCGCTCTTTACGCTGCCCGCAACCGGATCCAGCAAAACGCTATGAAACACCACCTCGCTGCCCGGAGTGCTCCCGCGCCGCGAAAGCCCAGGTTGATCGTTCTTACGGTAGAACGAAACAGCTAGGGTTCCGTCATCGAGAAATGCCACCGAATCCTGCAGGAAAGTGTAAGCACGGAGATCCCGCTCGGTGACCGCATACAAATACCCAAACTTGTGCAAATCGAGAGACAGAATGGGTTGGGCGGCCTCATTGCAAAAACAAACTGGATTCCACAGAAGGCCTAGACAACAGGAAACCAAAACGATCCTATAAAGCCTCTTCATGGAAACAGCTTCAATCAGTACCCTGTGCTTGCGGTTTGTGCAAGGGCGGCGTCATTGATGTTGGTTTTGATCTGGCGCGGCCACTCCCGGCTGTGCGTCGTGCAATAGGGCAACGGATTCCATGATCTACGAGCTATGCCTTGACACCTTAAAGGAGTTGAAAATGACTGCATGGCTGTGTTCTGTTAGTCCGTCTTTGGACGATGCTGATGTCTGTAAACTGAGTCGATTCCCGCTGCAACAAGAGGAACAATCCCTCTTAGACAGCCCTACACTCGGCTCAGCTCGGCAGCGACTGGTAATGTATAAGTGTGAGGATTGTGATGAAGCCTTTGCTCTTTGCTTTCTGTTTTGTGTTTGCGTTTGGCGGTCTAAGCGCGCAGCCACCTGTCTGGCAACCATCGCCGGGTCATACACAAGTGCCTATCTGGCCGGGGACGGCGCCTGATGCGCAGCCTGTCGCGGGGCCAGAGGAGAGTCACTGGTGGCCACCAGGCCCTGGTGGGCCTGGTGGGTTTACTGTGTACCACGTATCTCGGCCTACGATGACGGTGTATTCGCCAGAGGGAAAGAATACGGGTGCTGTGGTGGTGGTGTTTCCCGGCGGGGGCTATGAGGATCTGGCCATCGACCTGGAAGGCACGGAGATCTGTGACTGGCTGACGTCCAAAGGAATCACCTGTGTACTGTTGAAGTATCGCGTGCCGGGTGAGGAATACTACCCGAAATCGGCACCGTATCCGAAATCAGGGCCGTATCCGAGATCACCGATGGCGTTGGAAGATGCGCAGAGGACGTTGGGGCTGGTGCGCTTTCACGCAGCGGAGCACCACATTGATCCTCACAAGATAGGAGTGCTTGGGTTTTCGGCAGGCGGGCATCTGGTGGTGGCGATGAGCACCGAATTTGAGAGGCGTTTGTATCCGGCTGTCGATGCCGCTGACAAAGAAAGCTGCCGCCCGGATTGTACGCCGCCGTCAAGGTCATCGAGAATGCCCTGGCGCGCTACAAAAAAGAACGGGACAAGCTGCGCTCGAAAGACGGCCACGGATGATACTATTTTCGCTGCAGCCAATTAGATAGAAGGAGAAGAGTTTCCAGTGAAACGCTTCTGGAAATGGACGGCGGGAATACTTGGCGTGCTCTTCGTCGCCGCTTTTGCCGCTCTGTCCTACATGGCCGGGGGCCCCAAGGACGCGTACGGCATGGTCCGCTACGCGCTTCCGCACATGCATCGCGGCACGCTGAAAGTGGGCAGCGACGCGCCGGACGCTCGCATAGTCGCGCTGGACGGCGTCAGCCGTTTCCACATCCGCGAGCGAACGCATGAGCGCCCGCTCGTGTTGGTGTTTGGGAGTTTTACTTGACCGCCCTTTCGCCGCCAGGTAGGCGACGTCGTTCAGATTTTTGAGGATTACAAGGACCGCGCTGATTTTCTGACCGTTTACGTTCGCGAGGCGCACCCCACCGACGAATGGCAGATGAAATCGAATCTCAAAGACGACGTCTGCTACGCGCAGCCGAAAACACTGGAACAGCGCCTCACGATCGCCAATGATTTCGTCAAAAGATTCAAGTTCACCCTGCCCTTCGGAATCGATGACATGAGCAACGCCGCTAACGATGCGTACGCCGCGTGGCCCGAGCGTATCTATATCATCGACGAAAGCGGCCGCATCGCCTACCGTGGCGGGATCGGGCCGTTCAACTACAAGCCGGAAGAAGCCCGCGAATGGCTGGCCGCGCGCTACGGAGCGGTGAAACACGAAGCGTCAAAATCGTCCGCAAGTGCAGCGCCGGCATCGACGACCGGATCGGCGGCACCCGCAACATCTACGCCGCCGGCGGTATCGCCAACGTCCGCGCCAAGCGCTGCCGCAAAGTGACCCCGCCCGTGAAAAGGAGAACGCGCAACAAAACTTTGCAGGGCGGCTCGCTGAAAAAAGTTGGCCTGGCGCGCGCCATCTCAAAACTCGGCTATTGCTCTCCCGCTCGCGTGCAGCAGAGCTGATCGCTAGCAGGACGCGTGAAATGGAATGGCACGGTTCGCCGCGATCCCGTAACGCCGGTTCACCTGGAAAAAGACCGCATCGAAATTGACGGCCAGCCAGTTGCGCACAGTTCCACAATCTATCTTGTGCTGAATAAGCCGCGCGGAATTGTGACCACCGCGGCAGACGAAAAAGGCCGCGACACAGTCTATTCCCTCTTGCCCGAGAATTTGCCGTGGCTCGCTCCCGTCGGCCGGCTGGACAAAGCTAGCGAAGGGTTGTTGCTGCTGACGAACGATTCGGAATGGGGGGCAAGAATTACAGTGCCGGAAACGCATCTTGACAAAACGTATCACACGCAAATCAACACCATCGCCGACGAAGCATTGTTACAGAAATTGCGGAACGGAATCCGCGCCAGCGATGGCGAGTTCCTAGCGCGTGAAAAATGTGCACGTGCTTCGCCGAGGCGAACACAATTCGTGGCTCGAAGTTGTTCTCGATGAAGGCAAGAATCGCCACATTCGCAGAATGCTCGAAGCGCTCAAGATAGAAGTGCTTCGCCTTGTGCGTGTCGCCATCGGGTCTCTGGCTCTAGGTGATTTGGCAAAAGGCGCTACGCGACCGCTGGAAGAAGAAGAAAGGCAGGCTCTGGATCGCGCGATGCAATCGCGAAATCCTGAGCCTGCTTCTCTCGTTTGATAGGAGCTATTTCGATTTGTAGGTGAAGGTCACTCTCGTTTCTTCATCAAGCACCAACGGCCTGACGAAGTTGTACGAATTCCCTGCTCGCGGCACATCGACGCGAACCGGAAGCACACCGGAAATGCGCTGCTGCAGATTCGTCACGTTGGAGGAAGCGGCCACCTGCTGCTTCTCCGCATTCTTCCGCGCGTCGCGCTGAAGTCGTTCTAAATCGCGGTTCGTAAAGCTCCCGCTGCTGGCAGTGACTTCGATAGCTTCCATTGCCGCCCCAACGCTGAGCGCAGAGTTGAAGGGCGCGGGCCTGCTGCCATCGTAATTAAGCTGGCCGACGAGCGCCTTGAAGCCGCGTGCATTGGCGGTAACTTTGACTTGGCCGGAAGGCAAGTTCGAAACGACCCAGCGACCTGAGGAATCGGTTACAACGTTCCGAACGGCTCCTGTGCCGAGATGGGTTACGGTCACTTGCGCGTTGGGAATTATCGCTCCGGATTGGTCGACAATAACTCCGCCAAGCTGACCGGGAAGCAAGGAAACCATGTCGATGCTTCGGACGAAGTATCCGCTTCCAATTCCGCCGGCTTCTCCCTCTGCTCCCGAGACGTCCAGAGAAGAAGGCGGCAACAGATTCGCGGCGATGGCATCGCCGCCGAAGTCTTTTACCTTGTATTGCTCCGGAAGAAAGACTTCCCATTGCAGCAAATTGATGGGCACATCCATTCTCGGAAGGGAAAGATCGGAGCCGCCTTTTTTCGCGAACGGCGCGCCCGAGTGCATGAACACAAACGAAACGATGTAGGAGTCGACGGGGCGGAAGCCCGCACGCAACAGCGGAACGCGATTGCCGTCAGGACCTTCGACGGGTTTCACTTTTTCTCCAGCAACTTCGGCCGAGAGAATGCTCGCACCTTGAGGCAAAGCTACCTTCAAGAATGGCTGGGCCTGATTTTTTATGGTGAGTTTGATTTCGGTCAGCGATCGTCCTTCAGTGGTCACGAGAGTTGTCACGACGGCGCGCTCGGCGACGGCGGCGAGCACGCTGCTGTCCGGAAAACGCGTCCATTCGAGCGCGAGCGCAGGTTTTTCGTTCGGCTGCTTGTGGTAACGAAATGCGGCTTGCATGGGAAATCGCGAGAGCGAACGAAGGTACGGATTCACTTCCTTGAAATCCATGCGCTTGAGTCCGCCTGATTCCGTGGCTGTCAATTCGATGGTGCCGGCACCTTCGACGAGAACTTCGCTGGTTTCGCGCTGGACATTTTTGAAACTTAGAAAGGGCGTGTCGACTTTGGTCGTGGTAATGGATTTTTCCATGGAGATCAGGAACTGGTGGCTGTGTTGCGCCGCGCTGGTGACCTTCAATGTCAAGACGCCGGCTTCGAATTCGCTGGACTCGATCGATGCGCCGGTAGCGCCGGTGATTTCGAACCCAGCGGGGACTTCGATTTGAAATTGCGAAGGCTCGCCTTGCACGACGGTGATGTCCGCGAGAGCGGCGATCCGAATGTCCGCTTCGCCGACAGACACGAGGGTCTTCACGTCCGAGAGAAAGCGCGCTTCTTTCGGCACGACAGGAGCGACCGTTTCACGCGTTGTCCACCAGATGTTCGCCGGCTGCCCAGGCACAAGCGTGGCTTCGATGCTGGTTTGTCCTTTCTCCGAGGACCGCGAGGTGATGATGCCGGGGTTGATTCGAA
>DASQYT010000421.1:0-4161 GCA_035639075.1 Candidatus Elarobacter sp. | reverse complement strand
GTCTCCATCGTCTTGGATTCCTCGACGGTGATGACGCCATCCTTGCCGACCTTCTTCATGGCTTCGGCGATGATGCCGCCGATCTGCTTGTCATTGTTGGCGGAAATGGTGCCAACCTGGGCGATCATTTCGCCCTTGACGTCCTTGTGAAGCTTCTGGATTTCCGCAACGGCAACTTCGACGGCCTTTTCGATGCCGCGCTTGAGAGCGGTGGGGCTGGCGCCGGCGGCGACAGTCTTGACGCCCTCGCGGAAGATGGCCTGCGCGAGCACGGTCGCGGTGGTCGTGCCGTCACCGGCAACGTCCGAAGTCTTGGAAGCAACTTCGCGGACCATCTGCGCGCCCATGTTCTCGAGGGGATCGCGGAGTTCGATTTCCTTGGCTACGGTCACGCCGTCCTTGGTGATGATCGGCGCGCCGAACTTCTTTTCGATCACCGCGTTGCGGCCCTTGGGGCCGAGGGTGATCTTCACTGCATCGGCAAGAGCATTCACGCCGCGCAAAATCGCTTGGCGGGAATTCTCACCTGTTACAATCTGCTTCGCCATGTTTCTGATTCCTCCTGAGATTCAATCCAAATGTTTCTTTTACTGCAAAAAACCCTCAGACTTGAAGGCCTGAGCTACAGATGCGGAGCGAACCTTCTTTTCTGCTTGCTCCGGCTGAAACCAAACCAATCACTAAGAACTGACCACAAGGAAGTGAAGACTTACTTTCTGGACCCTGCCGCTTTGGCAGCGCCACTGAGCTTGGCGAGGATCTCGTCCTCTTTTAAGATCAACAGCTCTTCGTCTTCGATTTTGATTTCCGTGCCGCTGTACTTGCCGAAGAGGACACGATCGCCGGCCTTGACATCCAGAGGCACGCGCTCGCCCTTCTCGCGGCGGCCAGCGCCAACGGCGATGACTTCGCCTTCCTGCTGCTTTTCCTTGGCGGAGTCCGGAATGATGATGCCGCCCTTGATGCTTTCTTTCTCTTCAATGCGCCTCACGACGACGCGGTCGTGGAGCGGTGTGAGATTCACTGCCATCTTGAAAACCTCCATAGGTGATGTTGCGGTCTGTAGCGTGGCTGAAAGGAAAAGGCGATTAGCACTCCTCGCAGCCGATTGCTAATATAGCAGAAACTTCTGTCATGTCAAGGATTTAGCAGACTATTCAGGCGGTCTCCTGTGGAATTCCGGTTGGAGTTAAGTTGTTTAATTAGAGTAATTTAGATGGTGCAAGAAAAATATGACACTTGGAGATTGTTCTGCAAGTCTCCAGAGCGTAGAATCCGGCACAATGGAGTTCAATGGGGTCGCTGCTCTACATTCGGCTGATTGGCTACACGGCGGGGACGCTGCTGCAGCTCTTTTGGATGGTGGTGATTCTCGGCTACCGTCGCCAGAGGAATTTTGAGCGAGTGTTCTTCTTTTTGTGCCTGGCGCTGTTCTTTTTTTATGGCGGATCACTGCTCGCTCTGAATGCACAGATTCACTACCCGGTTTCGCCGCCAGCGCTGCAAGCGTTTGCCGGAGCGCTGCTGTACATCGGGCTGTGTATGCTGCCACCGATTCTGATTCATTTACATCTTGAATACGCCGCCACGCGGGGATTGCCGAAGAAATCAGACGCGAAGCGCGTGATTCTGCTGGCAGCTTACGCGCCAAGCGTGTTTTTTGGCCTGCGAGTCTATCCGTTGCTGGCCAACAATTCCGGATTGGATCTGCTGGCGCCGGGCAGAGCGCTGGGATTTGTCTACGGCGTGTGGCTGGCCGTCGCGTTCTTGATTTGCTTTTGGTGGCAGGGGCGGTTCTCGGCAGAAGCTCCGGACGCGCCTCAGCGGACATTCCACAAACAGCTCGCGAGATTCTTTCTTGCTATCGGTGTGCTAGTCCTGTTGCTGCATGCCACGCCCGAAGGGCTGAGTCTTGCCGGAGCGGAAAAACTGAGCACCGCGCTAGCGTTCCTCGCCATGATTCCTTTCGCAGTGATGATGTGGATGGTGCTGAAGTTCAATTTTCTGAATATCGGCCGGCAGAAGAACCTTGTTTATGCGGTGTCTATCACTTTTTTGGCGTTGCTTTATCTGAGCCTGGTCCGCAGGGTGAGTACTTGGCTTGAGCCGGTGCTGCCGCCCGAGGCGACTGCCGCGGTGCTGCTGTTCGTCCTGGTTGTTTTCATCGAACCTATTCAGCGGGTTTTCGGAAGAAGGCTTCAGGCGACCGCCCAGCACGAGATGGACAGGGTGCAGCGGTTGACGAAGGAAATCCAGGGAGAAGCGCGGCAAGGCAATCTGGCGCAGCTTGAGAAATTCATCGAACGGCGAGTAAAGGAACAGTTTGAGCTTCGCGAGGTGCGGCTGCATTTGAGCACGACGAGGAGTTCGCCACCGGACGAAAACATTTCTGCGGAACCGCGGGCCGCGCTTGCTTTCGATCCGAGGGAATTCCCGCTTGTTCAAGGGAATCAGAGTCTAGGTGTCCTTCGCGTGGAACCTCATGGAGCAGCGATCTCCGGCGACACGCGAGCGGCGCTGGAGTTTTTGTGCGAGCAGTTGCAGGGGGCGCTGGATTTGTGCCGATTGATTGAGGAGAAGCTTCGGCTGGAGAGGGAATTGGCGGAGCGCGAGCGGCTGGCGCTGGTGGGGCAGATGGCGGCGAGCATCTCGCATAACTTGAAGAATCCGCTGGGGTCGATGAAGACAATTTTGCAAGTGCAGCTCGAGAATCCGGAGCTGCCGGAAACGATTCGCGGCGAAACCAAGATGGTGCTGGACGAAATCAGCCGGCTTTCGACGAAGCTCAATCAGTTGCTCCAATTTAGCCGGCCTGCGGTCCGAGGAGGCAGCGCCATTGGCAGGTGCGACGCTCAGGCAGCCGTTGAAGAGGTGGCGGGCGTCTTATCGCACGAGGCTGAGCGTCGGGGCGTAAAGATGGAAATCAGAGTTTCCGGCGGAAGGGCGATGGTGGCAGCCAGCGCGGAAGCGGTGAACGATATTGTGTCCAACCTCGTTGTGAATGCGTTGGAGGCTACGCCGCGTGGCGGACACGTCACGGTTTGTGCTACCTCGCAAGATGGAGTTTGCACGCTGGCTGTGGAAGACGATGGCCCGGGAATTCCGGCGGGGCTGCGGGAAAAAATTCTCCAGCCTTTTTTTACGACCAAGTCGCAAGGAACGGGATTGGGTCTGGCAATTGTGGCAAGGCGCGTCGCCGAGTTTGGCGGCAAGTTAGATTGGGAGAGTCCCGTGCGGAATGGAAATGGAACCAGATTTTACGTGACGTTGCCAACGGGGGAAGGGAAGTAAGGAATCGAAACCATGAAGACGATTCTGATCGTTGATGACGAACCCGCGGCAAGATACGGCCTGCGAAAGGCGCTGGAGGCGAAGTATCGAATCGCTGAGGCGGACTCGGCGGAAGCAGCGCGAGAGGCGTTGCCCCGCGAACAGCCGGACCTGGTGCTGCTGGACGTCGTGCTGCCGGGGCAGGATGGACTGTCGTTTTTGCGGTGGATACGCGAGCAGGGAGGCGAGGTGCCGGTGCTGATGATTTCGGCGCTGGACACTGCGAAAACGGCGGTCGAATCGCTGCAGCTTGGCGCGGCGGATTATTTGGTGAAAGGTTTCGAGTTGGAAGAGCTTCGCCAGCGCGTGGCAAATTTGCTGAAGCTGGTGACCCTGGAAAAAGAAAATGATGCGCTGCGGCGCCGTTTGACGACCGAAGGGCAGTTTGGCCAGATGATCGGCCGCTCTGAAGAGATGCGGCGCGCTTTTGAAATGGCGGACCGCGTGGCGGCCACGGATTCAACGGTGCTAATTCTAGGTGAGAGCGGAACGGGAAAGGATTTGTTGGCGCAGGAAATTCATGCGCGCTCGCCGCGAAACGGGAAAGCCTATGTGGCGGTGAATTGCGCTGCACTCCCGGAAACGCTCATCGAATCGGAACTATTCGGCTACGAGCGCGGCGCATTTACGGGCGCGGCGCAGCAGAAAAAAGGAAAGTTCGAGCTGGCTTCGGGCGGCACGATTTTCCTGGATGAAATTGGGGACATGAATCCGGTGACGCAAGCGAAAGTGTTGCGCGTACTCGAGAACCGCACCATCGAGCGGTTGGGCGGGACGCAATCAATCCCCGTGGATGTGCGAGTGATTAGCGCCACGCACCGCAATCTGCAA
>DASQYT010000420.1:0-3402 GCA_035639075.1 Candidatus Elarobacter sp. | reverse complement strand
GGCGACGAAGCAAGTGGTCATCGAAGACCTGGTCAAGCAATACGGCGCGCTCCGCGCGCTTGGTGGAGTGAACTTCGACGTGAACACGGGCGAATGGGTTGCGCTCATGGGCCCCTCCGGCTCCGGAAAAACGACGCTCATAAATATTCTTGGCGGGTTGGACACGCTCACTTCCGGATACGTTGTGGTCGACGGCGTCGACCTTTCGAAACTTCGCGAGAACGAGCTGGTCCGATACCGCGCGGAAAAAGTGGGCTTCGTCTTCCAGCAATTTCATCTAGTGCCGTATCTCACTGCGGTGGAAAACGTGATGCTCGCGCAGTATTTCCATAGCGTCACGGACGAAAAGCAGGCCGAAGAAGCTCTGAAGCGCGTTGGCCTCGGCGATCGCTTGACGCATCTGCCAGCGCAACTTTCCGGCGGAGAGCAACAGCGCGTGGCCATCGCGCGCGCGCTGATCAATCAGCCGAAAATCATTCTTGCCGACGAACCGACCGGCAATCTCGACGAAGCCAACGAAGCCATCGTCATCCAAATTTTCCGCGAACTACACAACGCCGGCCACACAATTCTAATGGTGACGCACGACCCGGACATTGCGCGCCAGGCCGACCGCCGCATCGAGCTGGCGCACGGCCACTTGCATTTTGATACAGCACTGCATGGGCCCAGCCATCCGCTGAATTGCCCGCTTGCCGACACTGCGGATTGCTGCACGCCAGCGTCCACGGACGACGAAATCCGCTTTGACCATCTGCTTGAGCAAATTTGGATTTGCGGCGAGGAAGGGAAGCCCGCTCAGGCGGAGCACTTGCACGCGTCCGGACCAGCGGGAAAGTTGCCGGCCGTTACAGAAGAGCCTGCCGCGCGGGTCCTTTCCCGCATGTCCGACCTGCGCCTGGTGCAAATGGAAAATGGGGAAGTACAACTCACATCAGTAGGGAACCAGCGCGCACGCGACGTTGTCCGGCGTCACCGCTTGGCCGAGCGCCTCTTCAAAGACACTTTTTTTGTTGACGATTCCGAGGCGCACACCCAAGCCTGCAAGTTCGAGCACATCATTAGCCCGGAACTGGACCAGCGCATTTGCACGTTCCTTGGACACCCCAAGACCTGCCCGCACGGGAACCCGATTCCACCGGGGGACTGCTGCGACGGCAAGTCCAAGAGCTGATCGCCCTCGCAAACCATGCCGACTCCTCCCGACCCGCGGAAAAAACCAACGAGCGTCAGGATTCACGTTTCGAACGGCGCAGGTGTGGACGTCACCTGGGCCGACGGCCACGCCAGCCATTACGAGTTTGCTTACTTGCGCGACGAGTGTCCCTGCGCCACCTGCAACGACGCGCGAGAGAAGAAGGCCTCGCTCGGCGAGTTGGCTTCAGCGCTCAAGCCATCTCCTGCTCTGCCAATGTTCAAGCCCAAGCCGCGCGCCCAGGCTGCCACGCAGGTAGGCAACTACGCCATTCAGATCAGCTTCACCGACGGCCACTCCACCGGGATCTACAGCTACGACCACCTCCGCAATATCTGCCCCTGCGCCGAATGCGCTAAAACCTTCCGAGCGGTGACGCGCTAGAACCTTTCTGGCAATTTACAGGGATGTCCGGCTAGACTTAGTGCCCTAAAAATGCGAGCATTCCAACCTGCAAGTTAGCGCAACCCATACATGAGCAGCACTCCCAATAGCCCTGCTGCCGCAGGCAGCCGCGGCAACGGTATTCCGCGTGTCATCGTCGCCACCACAGCCCTCCTGACATTCATTTCGTTCTGGCGGGCGGCGGCCATCGTGCTGAATGACCTGGCCTCCTCGGCGTACTACGCCGGCGGCGAAGCGGAAGGCTACATCGGCAAGACCGCGCCGTGGTTCATCCTGGCGATCATGCTGTTTTCGTACGCCGTGCGCGCGGTTTACGTGGAAAGCTGCAGTATGTTCGTGCGCGGCGGCGTGTATCGAGCCGTGAAGATGTCCCTTGGCGGGACGCTAGCCAAATTCAGCGTTTCCGCGCTGATGTTTGACTACATCCTTACGGGCCCGATCAGTGGCGTCGCCGCCGGCCGGTATCTCGCGGGATTGACTGATGAACTCCTGCAGTATTTTCACCTGAGCGGCCCGCTGGCTTCCGGAACAATCAGCTTTATTGCCGCGAGCTTTGCCATTGCCGTCACTCTTTATTTCTGGTGGCAGAACACCAAGGGCGTCGCCGAATCCAGCGAAAAAGCTCTGCAGATCATGAAGCTGGTCACCGTCATGGTGGTGATGCTCATTGTCTGGTGTGGTTACACGATAGCCGTGCGCCATTCCCCGCTTCCTCCGTGGCCTTACCCCCGCAACCTCCGGCTGACCACCAGCGCCCTCGGCTGGCTGGCGCACAGCAGTCTTCCTCACACGTTCGGCGTTCTCGCCGTCCTTATTGCCCTCGGCCATTCCGTTCTGGCGATGAGCGGCGAGGAATCGCTTGCGCAGGTGTACCGCGAAATCGAAAGCCCCAAGCTCCCCAACCTGAAAAAGGCCGGGGCAGTCATTTTCGTTTACAGTTTGGTCTTTACCTCTCTGGTCTCGTTCTTTGCCGTGATGATTATTCCGGACGACGTCCGCCAGCATTTCCTCGAGAACCTGATTGGCGGTCTGGCGATGAATCTGGAAGGGCCATTTATTATCCGCCTCATATTCCACGGCTTTGTAGTCGTGGTAGGCACTTTCATCCTGGCGGGCGCGGTCAACACGGCCATCGTCGGCTCGAACGGAGTGCTGAACCGCGTTTCTGAAGACGGCGTGCTTAGCGCCTGGTTCCGTCAGCCGCACAAACGATTTGGTACCAGCTATCGCATCATCAACATCGTCGTGGCGCTGCAAGTCATCACCATCATCATCAGCCGCGGCGACGTGACTTTTCTTGCAAACCTTTACGCGTTCGGCGTGATCTGGAGCTTCGCGATGAACGGCCTCGCGGTCCTGGTTCTGCGCTACACCAGTCCAGGCCAGCGCGAATTCCAGGTTCCGCTCAATTTCACGATTCGTGGCGTGCAGATTCCCGTCGGACTCGGCTTAATCACATTAATGTTGTTTTTGATCGCTGTCGTGAACTTGTTCACCAAGCCCATCGCCACCATGGCGGGCGGAGCCTTTTCCGTTCTGCTCTACATCGTGTTCACGATCTCGGAACGACGGGGCAGACACGGCGGCGCATCCCCGGTCGAGATGGACCAGTTCAATCTCGAGTTGGAATCGGAATTAACGCCTGAAGCTGTGGGCGCCCGCCCGGGCAACATCCTCGTTCCCATAAGCAACCATTACGCGCTCTATCATCTTGGAAACGTGCTGGACCGCATTAAGCCCGGACGCCGCGACGTTGTCGTGCTCCATGTCCGCCTGTTGCGCCGTTCGGCTTCGGGTGAAAA
>DASQYT010000419.1:0-7176 GCA_035639075.1 Candidatus Elarobacter sp. | reverse complement strand
CGAGCGGTTCGGCGCGGTCGGCGATGCCCCAGGCGGTCAGCGCGGCGAGCACGGTATGCAGCTTCAGCTCGCGCATATCGACTTTGTCCAGCGTGTCCGAAGCGGAGTGGTAATTCGGCAGGTAGTTGGCCTCTTCCTGATTTGCTACCAGCGTGGGAACGCCCTCCAGCATAAAATCAAAATTGTCCGTGCCGAAGGAAGCGTCATAGGTGTGATTGTTCGCGCCCCAGGACTCCAGCGGTTTGAGGACTTCGCGCACGCCGGCTTCAATGTCGCGGCGCCCCCCCAGCGAATATCCGGTGACACGGCCGATGCCCGCATCAAAAGTGATCACCGCGCGGATTTTATCGAGCTCCGCGCGGTGAGCCTTTACATATTCGAAGGAGCCAACTGTTCCTTGTTCCTCGCCGCTAAAGAGTACAAAACGAATCGTGCGCCGAGGCAGAAGTCCCGTCGCCTTGATCGCTCGGGCCGCTTCAATCACTAGCGCCGCGTTGCAGCCATTGTCGAGCGCCCCGGTGCCTAATTCCCAGGAGTCCAGATGCGCGCCAAGGATGACAACTTCGTCCGGCTTCTCATAGCCTCGGATCTCACCGACAACGTTTTCCTGCTCCATCGGCTTGCTAATCTTGTTGGGCATGTCAAAGTGCACTCGCACTTTCCCTGGATAAGCGGCGACGGTTCGCGCAATCCGCATCGCATCTTCGCGCGCCACGACTGCTTGCGGAATCTTATCGATCTCGCCGGCAAGCGAATTCGTATGGCGATAGAGCAGCAGCCGTTCCCGCGCGCCCATCCACAGAATTGCTTTCGCGCCATCCTTGAGGGCATTCCCGATGATCAACGGCGGGCGCAAGTATTCGTTGAAGAGATCCGCCCAGGTTGAACCGATGTCGCTATGAACCAGCAAAATCGCGCCCTTGACCAGTCCGCCTGCTTTCACGAAATCGTCCTCGCTGCCGTATCCAACGTCGACGATGTTCGCGTCAATTCCTTCCCCCGGTGTCGCCGGCGACCACCCTGTCGCTTTCAGCCGCACGGGAAATCTCAGCGGCTCTAGCAATTCGAGCCGCGTGTCACCTTCGCTCCAGGCCACTTGCAGCGTGTACTTCTCCGTGTGAACATCCACTCCCGCCGCGCGAAACGCCCCCACTCCCCACTCCACGGCTTTGGCCATTTCCGGCGACCCGGTTACGCGGCCGCCGATTTCATCCGTCAGCCGCCGCAGGTTCTCCTCCAGGGGAGACAATCCCATCACGATAGGCAGGATTTTTGCCGCGGCTTCCGCGCACGACGACGCTTCCGTCGTCGAGCAACCAGCCGTTCCCTTGGTGCCTTGCCCCGGGATTAGCGGGTTCTGCTTCGTCTGTGGGATCTGGGCTTGCAACGGCCCTACGGAGGCGAAAAGGCAAAGGCAAAGAAGCAAAGAAATAAGAAAAATCGTGCGGCGCAGCATGAGTTGGTTCTCTTTTCCTGAAATTTCTGGGCGAAGCTTTGTGTTTCGGTTGCGGAGCGGATTATACCGAAGGAAGCTCGTTGATGACATTCTTCCCTCAGGGTTCTCCGCGTTTAGCTCTTCGGTCCACGTTTCAGATCGACAACGCAATCAGCGACGCGCGCAACCTGCACCATTTCTTCCACGTCGTGCACGCGCACAATGTGCGCCCCCTGCAAGATGCTCGCGGTAACCGTTGCGGCCGTGCCCCAGATGCGATCTTCCGGGGGAGCGGCCTTGCCGTCCCGGGCCAAGGTCGCGCCAAGAAAGCCTTTGCGCGAAGTTCCCACGAGCAGCGGATAACCGAGCTTCGCCAGTTGCGGGAGTTGTTGCAGTATTTCGTAATTCTGCGCGAAGCTTTTGCCGAAGCCGATTCCCGGATCGAGGATGATCTGTGATTTCGCCACGCCGGCCTTGCGCGCAAAGGTGACGGACCTGCGCAACGCTTGCAAGACATCTTTCATGACGTCCCGCGCAAATCTTCCCGACTGCATCGTTCGCGGCTCTCGGCGCATGTGCATCAAGATCAGCGGTACGCGGTGGCGCGCGGCCACTTCGGCAATCTTTGGATCGCTTTTCAATCCGGAAACGTCATTGAGAAGTTCCGCCCCCGCGCGGACCGCAATCTCGGCGACGCTGGCCCTGCGCGTGTCCACGGAAATGGGAATCTTAAGGCGTCCGCGCAGCGCTTCAAGAACAGGAAGAATGCGATCCAGCTCTACGGAGGCGGCTGTCTCCGCAGATCCCGGCCGAGTCGATTCGCCGCCGATGTCGAGGAGGTCGGCGCCTGCGCGCTCAATTGCAAAGGCATGTTCGATCGCGCTCTCGGGTTCCGAGAATCTGCCGCCATCGGAGAAGCTGTCCGGCGTGACGTTCAACACGCCCATGACAAGCGTGCGTTGGCCAAGCTCGAGAATGCGCGATGGCAGCCTAAGCTGGAACACTCTTCGGCGTGGAATCATATGCGCAACAGGAGTGTAGCGCAGGTTCCTTTCCTGCCGCTTAGAAGGAAATTCTCTCCGAGAACATCCACCGGTGGTCGTAGGTATGGAATCTCGTGACCGCAATTTGCAAGCCTGCTGCTGAAGAGAACCGAAATGCCTTCCGCAGGCGCACTCGTCCAAACCCCAGTCCCGGCGTCAGGAAGACCAGTTTATTGCCGGCATTAGGCCCTGTTTTGTAGAGCGTGGAATTCACCTCCAGTTCTGGCCAAAGCTTCCAGGCTGCCTGGTACTGGAAGGCCGTGTTCCACTGAAGCTGGCGGCCCAGCTTTGCCGTGTTCCCTGTTGGCAAGTTTGCTCCAAACGTTGATTGAACGTCGAATCTCCCCCAGCCCTTGCCGACCGCGAGCGTCGGCGTCAGCACGGGGTCGCCTGCACCATACCGGTAAGACCCCGTGGGAGCCGTAGCGCCAAGAATAAACGTCAGCAAATAATTGCCCTCTCCCCGTTCAGCCGAACCAATACGGAATTTCAGCATCAGCGGCAAATCCCCAAATCCACTAGGTGCGCCATTGGGAGAGTGAAGCGTGTACGAGGGTATACCAGCCAAGATCTGGGTTCGCGAACTGGTGATGAACTCAAATCCCTTGCCGCCCCCAAACTGGAAAGCTCTATTCCCTAGAGTTGAGGGTTGGACCCAGATATCGTAGCGAAGCTCCTGCTTCAGCCGGCCGGACGTAGTGGCCAAAGGCGAAAGCCAGTCCGGCTGGTTGGCCTGTGTTTCCGTGGCCATATGGAACCAAGAGCGAAAAAGACTACGTCCTTTCTTTTTTTCCGTCTCTGGGGAGTTCTGTGGGGAGGCCTCGTCTTGAGCAGCGTAGCAATCGCCGCCACTTCCTCCTGCTGAACCGGACGTTGATTCCAGTTTCTCCGGCCGATGTTGATCCGGCCACGCTTTTGCGGCCAGAAGTAAGGCCGCGCAGGTCAAAGTGATTATTCTTACGGCGAGTTTCACATGGATTCTCCTGAACCAGATGTCTCGTGAAAACAGAAACGGCCACTGCCAGATGCAAATCTGACGGTGGCCGTCTGAGAAGAACTTAGAAACCTCGTTCTATGCCATCAGCCTCCACGCGCCGACTCGCATGAAATGAGAACAACACGAAGAGCTGAATGCTACTCGCGAGCAGAGTTGGCGAATGTGGGACAAAGAAATCCTTCGATATCGAGAACAGCACCAGGATAGATAGAACCAAGTCTGGCGTCAAATCCAAATAGTGAATTCCATGAAACGGAAAAGCGAGAAGCGTTAGGTTAGTCCAGGTCAAAATCGCGAATCGGCTTGCCAGCAGGGGCATCCTTGGCTTTCTTCATGGCCTCTTCAAACTTTTTCGCCAGGATGTCTTCCTTGTGCGTTTCCTGGAAGAAGGAATCCGCGAACTTGTCTTCACGTTGGCGCTTCTGCTCTTCAAGGATGCTCGAAGCCTTCGTCAGGTCCACATCCGGACCAGGTCTTACGTGCGCTTCGTGAGACAGAACCGCGCCAAAAACCGGATCAATCACCAGCTTTGCCTGGCAGCACGGGCAGGTGACGTAGAGGTTTTCGCTGTTGCGATCTCCCATAGGGCGTATTGTACTCCTTCGGGACAAAAAAGTAGGGGCACCCGGTAGGGCGGGTGCCCCGTGATGCCTATACGGTTGAGATGTTAGGCCTTGGCGGGGTTTTCGCCGCGTGTAAATCCCGGCGCCGGCCGCAACTCCGGACGCACCACCTTAGGGTCAGTGCCCGGAGCAGCTTGTGGCGGCGGAGTAGGCGTGCGCGGCTTGTCCGGCAGCGGCTTGCCTTCCATCAGCAACTTCACTTCGTTGGCGTCGATGACTTCCCGCTCGAGCAACGCCTGTGCGATGCGCTCGAGAATATCCCGGTTTTTCCCGAGGATATTTTTGGCCTTCTCGTAGCCGCCGTTGACGATGCGCTTCACTTCCTTGTCGATTTGGATGGCGGTGTCTTCCGAATAATCGCGGTGCTGCGCGATTTCTCGGCCAAGGAAAATGGCCTCATCTTTCTTGCCATAAGCCAGCGGGCCCAGCTCGCTCATGCCCCATTCGCAGACCATGTTGCGCGCGATGTCCGTGGCGCGTTCGATGTCGTTGCCTGCACCGGTGGTGATATGGCCGAGGAAAATTTCTTCGGCGGATCGTCCGCCCATCAGCACGGCCAGCATCGCTTCCAAATATTCACGCGTGTAGGTGTGCTTGTCGTCCTCGGGAAGCTGCATCGTGAGGCCAAGAGCCATGCCGCGCGGAATAATCGTCACCTTGTGGACCGGATCGGCGCCCGGCGTCATCGCCGCGACGAGCGCGTGGCCGGCCTCGTGATACGCAGTGTTTTTCTTCTCTTCATCGGAAAGGATCATAGACCTGCGCTCGACGCCCATCATCACTTTGTCTTTGGACATCTCGAAGTCGACCATCATGACGAACTTGCGGTTCTGGCGTGCCGCCCACAAGGCCGCTTCATTCACGAGGTTCGCAAGGTCCGCGCCGGAGAATCCCGGCGTGCCGCGCGCGATGATGGACAAGTTCACGTCGTCGCCGATGGGCACTTTGCGTGTGTGCACGCGGAGAATTTCTTCGCGGCCCTTGACGTCGGGACGCGCTACGACGACGCGGCGGTCGAAGCGACCTGGCCGCAACAGCGCTGGGTCCAGAACGTCAGGTCGGTTTGTCGCGGCGATCAAAATCACGCCTTCGTTCGATTCGAAGCCGTCCATTTCAACCAGCAGCGCGTTCAACGTTTGCTCGCGTTCGTCATGCCCGCCGCCAAGGCCCGCGCCTCGATGGCGCCCGACGGCGTCAATTTCATCAATGAAGATGATGCAGGGCGCATTTTTCTTGCCCTGCTCAAAGAGATCGCGCACGCGGCTCGCGCCTACGCCGACAAACATTTCCACAAAGTCCGAACCGGAAATCGAGAAGAAGGGAACGTTGGCTTCGCCGGCGATTGCTCGCGCCAGCAGCGTTTTGCCCGTTCCTGGAGGTCCGACCAGCAGCACCCCCTTCGGGATCCGCCCGCCCAGCTTCTGGAATTTCTGCGGATCTTTCAGGAACTCGATAATTTCCTGCAACTCTTCCTTGGCCTCGTCCGTGCCTGCGACATCCTTGAAGGTGGCCTTCTTTTGCTGCGCGGAAAGTAGCCGCGCGCGGGACTTGCCAAAACTCAGCGCCTTGTTTCCGCCCGACTGCATTTGCCGCATCAGGAACAGGCAGAAACCCACGAGAAGAATCAGCGGGGCAGCGTTCAAAAGGATCAGCACCCAGTCGCCGCTGCGCACTTCTACCACTTTAATCGCTACGCCCTTGTCGCGCAGGGCCTTGGCCAGCCCTGCCGCGTCCTCCTTGAATACCGTCGTGTGGAACTTGCGGTTCGCGGGCCGGACGTATTCCCCTTTCAGCTCGTAGCTGTTCGGTGAAAGGTACATGGTTACTTCTTTCACGTCGCTTGCATCGACCTTCTGCATGAATTCGCTGTAGCTGGGTTCATCCTCGCGCGCCTGTGCCCCATTGGCGGACACCAACTTCCACAGCATCACGCCCAGGAAGACGATCGAAATCCAAAAGAGAATTGTTTTTGCCGTGGAACTAGAATTCACGTTGTCCTCACTAATCCTGCAACCCGAAACCAAAAGATAAAAACTTCACTACTTCTTCCGCTGTCGTCCGCTTTTCCTGTGCATCCCATTCGTCCCTGGAGAAAGCTGCCGGAGGTTGCGCCCCGTCCCGTTGGCTGCCGCAAGGCCATAGCCAACCCACATATCATTAGATGCGGTTCGGAACCCAAAGTAATCGGGCTCCAGGGCCACCCGCCGCTTCGCCGGCTTGTCCAGCAGCACTGCCAGCCGAATCGAGCGCGGCTTGCTTTCGCCCAGCCGCCGCAACAAAAAATCCTGTGTCACGCCGCTCTCCAGCACCGCGTCAACCACCAGCACGTCGCACCCTTTCAATTCCGGGCCTGATCCGAAAAAAACTTCGCGCCTCGCGTGCCCGCTTTGCTCGACGTCCCGCACTTCTTCGCGGACGAAATGGCAAACAACTGTTGCATTGATCTGCCTCATCAAATCCGCAGCAAAAACAAAGCCGCGATCCAGCGTTATGACTATATCCAGCCGCCGTCCGGCGTACTCGCGCGTAACCTCTTTCCCTAGGGCTGCCACGCGTGCGGCGATGCGCGCCGCGGAAAACGCCGTCCCCCTTCGGCTACTCAAATTTTTCCTCGGCGATCACAATACCCGCCCGGGTCCTTTCATTCGCGGCATATTCGGCGGCCACAGGAAGGCCGCGAGTCCATACAAGATCGCTGCCACTCGCGAGCACCGGCCAGCCGTCACGCTCCCACCGGCTGACGTGTCTCTCGTTCAATAAACGTTTCAGCCTGTGAGCCTTTCGATGACCCGTGGGACGTAATCGGTCTCCGGGGCGCCAATTGCGCAGTACTATCGGGAAACGCAACCGGTCGCGGTCCAGAACCGCCCCATCTGTACTAGTTTCCCCCCTCTTGGAAGGCCAGTCAATCACCCTGAGGCGGAATACGCACCCTAGTTCCGCAACGCGCACTTCGATATCGCTCTCAGCCAAATCGATCTTGTATTCATATTCGTGCCGTGTGTTTTGTGAAGCTCGCTCCGCATTTTCGACAGCTTGAAACACAAGAGCGTCTCGGTCCTTCCGTACTTCTACTCC
>DASQYT010000418.1:0-3124 GCA_035639075.1 Candidatus Elarobacter sp. | reverse complement strand
CGCTCAAGGAGCGGAGTTCGACGAACACACGGAAACGCTGGCCATAAATGCCCACGGCGCCCTGATCTTGCTTAACGCCCGCTTGACCAGCGGGGCCGTGGTTCACATGAAGCACAACAAAACGGAAGAGGAACAGGAGTGCCAGGTGGCGTTTCTCGGTCCTGTGCGTGGCGGCAAGGCGGAGATCGGTCTGGAATTTACGGCGCCGCGCCCAACTTTCTGGCGCGTGGCATTTCCCCCCGAAGACTGGACCCCGAAGAGTCCGGAAGCCCGCAACGTTCTTGGCAATCGAGCGAATAAGTAACGCGTTCTCGGTAACATCTGCCGCTTCATACTTCTTGCGAACTTGCAGGATGGAAGTTTACGGAAGAACGTGAGTGCGAAGGCTTTCTGATCGCTAAAAAATTCAGCCCTGCGGAGCCTTTTTTCCCATCATCGCCGACAACAGCCATTTCCTCAACACCATCAGGTAATAGGGTTTTGTCTCCCGAAACATCAGACCCATACCTTGAGTGGGCTGCGAATAGATAACGCTTGCTTGCGCTTCAAAAAATTCAGTCTCCGTGAAAAGCTTTATGGCCAGTGAAGCCCCCATGGGATAAGGGCTCTCTATATCCACATAACAACCGTTCAAACTCAGTTCTTTGACGCGCGCCGTCCGTTTGTCTGCGGACGCGCCTTCGCGCATCTCAATGGAGCCGGCGAACGGGTAACGGGGATTGCGGCGCCGATCCTGTTCCAATGGGCCTCCGAGGCGAGAATCGTAATAATTCTACTCCGGCATACGTAATCTCGTCGGAAATATGTATTTAATTGTTCAACTAGACAGAGTCTGAAGAGGTGAAGAGCAACCGCTTCCGTGCCGTTCCTTAATCAATCTCCGCAGGGGCACTCGGCAAACGCTCGCAGCGATATTCTCTGGTCACTCTTGCGTTCCTCGCCGCGACGCGCTGCGTTCATCGCCATAGTCGCGGGCGAATTCCGTCGCATTGCGGGCTGCAGCGAGACGCTGAGTTTTTCCCGGAGCCTGCGGTGCGCGCGGAAAAGCCTGAGACGCACGGCCATCGCTGAAATTCGCAACCGGCTGGCAACTTCGTGAGTGGAATGCTGCAACACATCGCGCAGCAGGCATACCTGCCGAAGATCGGGCGGAAGCTGACGAATCGCTTCCGCCATGTACGCGCGCATTTCGCGGCGGGCGAAGCGTTCCTCAGGATTATCTTCTCGCGCCCTGAAGTTACTTCCAAGAGTTTCTTCGCCCGTGCCGCTGGGCTCATCGAGCGAGAAGAGTCTCCCGTCACGCCGCTTGCGGATCACGTCGATGGAGGCATTGGCCGCAATGCGCGAAACCCAGGCGTGAAGGTCGTCGCGGTTTTCCGCAGGATTGCCGACAAATTGTTCGAGGCGGGTCATCACTTTGAGGAACGCGTCCTGGCGCACATCCTCCGCGTCGGCGGGATTGCGGGTCACGCGCAGCGCCCCCAGGTACAAGCCAGGAGCGTAGGGCAGTATCAACCGGGCGAGAGATTCACAGTCGCCCCCTCGCGCCTGCAGGAGCAACGCGGATCGGCTCGCGCCATCCAGGAACAAAGATGTGCTGCTCATGATGGAAGATGGAGTGGCAGGCGAATCGCCACGGCGTATTCAGTTGTAAACTACAGAAACAAAAGGTCTAACTGATTTCTCTAATGCGAGACCTAGAAATGGGAGTGACCGCTTGTGGGACACGGCGTGGCGAATCCGGTCATTCGGAGTTAGGTAGGATTCCGGTGTTACAGGATGTCGTCCGGGTAGAATTCGACAGAAATATGTCGCCGCAAGGAGGGGGCTCGAACTGGAGATATGCATCCTGACGGGTGTTACTCGGCAATTTGAAGTCTGTCGCCGCGCATTTCCCATTCAATGCGCACCAAAAAATCGAAGTGCATGCCTTCGATTTTAAGCCAGGCTTCCAAATCTTCCCGGGAATTGGCGCGAAACTCGACGAACATTTTTCCCTCGAGCATGTTGACGAGGACATGCTCGGCGCGCGCGAGCCCGCCGGCTTGCATGCGTTGCGCGAGCGCTTCGGCTCCCTGGCGAGTGAGGCAAGCGAGTGTGTGCTGGGTGAGGTAGCGTGGCATCGGAACTCCTAAGTGCAGCGTGAACTTCAAGTATTTCATAAAAGCGGATTCGCGCGTCGGGAGCCTCTGGAGCGCACCTGTCCGAACTGGCAGGTTGATGGTGGGGCACATTCCAGGGTTGCCGCAGAACATCCGGACGAACGCGTTTTACACTCAAGGCAGAATCGGAGGAACGGGCGGGGAACACGGCACGGTGGAGAGTTCCTTGCAGCGTTCTGGGAAAGAAACTCCAAAGAGGTTGAAAAAATGAGACGCACACTGGTCTTGACTGTTCTATTGGTGCTGGCGCTGGCGGCGGCTCGCGGGGCGACTGCGGCGCCGCAACACAGGGGTTCGTCCACCCTGAGCGGCGTGGTGCTGGGTCCGGATGATAAGCCGGTGGCTCACGCGAGCGTTTCCTATCAATCGTCAGGCGGCAACGCGCCGCACGCGGTGCATACGGACGCGCAGGGCCGCTTTTCGATTTCCGGCCTGCGAGCAGACAGTTACGATGTCCGGGCCTCCGGCAAAGGCGTTTCCTCAGATTGGGAGAAAAACATCCCGTTGCGGGCCCGGCAAACCAAGACCGTGACGCTGCGTTTGATTTATGCAAAAGAGATTCCCAAGGCGTACGTGAAGAGCAAGCCAAAGCAGTAGGCCGAGACTCCCAAGTTAAGTCCGGGCACTGAAACGCGACTCCTCTATTGATACAAAAGCTGGGCAAGCTCGTACAAGTCGGAATCGGAAACATCCGAGACGGCGCAATACTCCATTCCCTGCCTGCGCCAATGGCGCCACTGATACCCTTGGCGGAGGCCGGGCGGATGAATCGGCGTGTCCGGCTCCCTGGTAGGAAGAACAAAAACATTAATGAAGTGCTTGCGACGAGAATAGACGAGCGCCGCGACGTTCTGCCCGCCGAGAACATCCAAGCGGCCACCGACCAGGGAAAAACCCTCGTCCGCAAAATCCTTCACCGGCGGAACGAAAGCGAGCTTGCCGTTGAACCAAGGCTTCACGGT
>DASQYT010000417.1:0-4642 GCA_035639075.1 Candidatus Elarobacter sp. | reverse complement strand
GATTGCATCCACCCCAAGAAGAACACGACCTACGACGACGGCCGGCCAACATTCGAGGAAGTCTCGCAGCTTTACATTGACCCCGTGGAGTGCATTGATTGCGGCGCGTGCGTACCCGTCTGCCCAGTCTCCGCGATTTTCGCGCTGGACGATCTGCCCGAGAAGTGGAAACACTACACCGAAATAAACGAAAGCTACGTAAAGGGCGGCAAATTCACGCCAGAAGAGTTCGCTAAGCACGCGGCGAAGTAAGTGCGACCAGGAGGATCAAATGCCGGTGCTCCGGGAGAGAGACGATTATGAAACTCACAGACAAGGTTGACTCGATTTTGAAGCAGAAGAGCGGCGAGGTCTGGTCGGTTTCGCCTGATCAGTCAGTCTACGAAGCAATTGAAAAGATGGCAGACAAGGCAGTGGGAGCGTTGCTTGTGATCGCCCAAGGCGAGCTTGTGGGCATCATCTCTGAGCGCGATTACGCCCGCAAGGTCATTCTCAAGGGAAGATCCTCGAAAGAAACTGCGGTGCAAGAGATCATGACGAGCCCCGTGGTCTTTGTGACTCGGCAGCACACGGTCGACGAGTGCATGGCCGTGATGACAACCCACCGGATTCGCCACCTGCCGGTCATGGACGGCGACCACGTAGTGGGCCTTGTTTCGATCGGTGACCTGGTGAAGTGGATCATCTCACAGCAGGAAGAAACCATCGAGCAGCTTGAGCACTACATCACCGGCCAGTACCCCGCCTGAGTGACCTTAGTCTGCTCACCCGGACGTCGTGGTTGTGAGGGGGGATGTGTCGCCATTTCTAGGATTTCAAAGCGGCGAATAGTTTGTTGAGGCTCTCCTTCGCATCCCCGAAAAGCATCATGCATTTGGGATTGTAATAGAGGTCGTTATCCACTCCGGCAAACCCGGGGCGAAGGCTGCGTTTAAGCACGATGATCGACTTGGCACGGTCGACCTCCAGGATCGGCATGCCATAGAGCGGACTGTTTTTGTTGTTCTTCGCCGCCGGGTTGGTCACGTCGTTGGCCCCGACGACGAGGGCGATGTCTGCTTCCGGGAAGTATGGATTGATTTGCTCCATTGTGTACAGCTGATCGTAAGGTACGTTTGCCTCGGCGAGCAGAACGTTCATGTGGCCAGGCATGCGGCCGGCAACCGGGTGAATGGCGTATTTCACATCGATGCCGCGCACGGAGAGTAGCTTCGCCAGTTCACTGACCCCGTGCTGAGCTTGCGCGACGGCCATTCCATAACCCGGGACGACGATGACTGACCGGATGCTGTCGAACAGAACCGTCAGCTCTTCCGGAGTGATGCTGCGGACTGTTCCCATCGCCTCCGCAGCCGGACCGACCTCCTGCTTCTCGATTTTGCCGAACGCGCCGAACAGGACGTTCATCGCCGAGCGATTCATGGCTCTGCACATCAGCAGCGAGAGTAGGAAGCCGGAAGTGCCGTCGAGCGAGCCAGTAATAATCTGGATCTTGTTCATCAGCACGAAACCCATGGAGGCGTCTGCCAGGCCACCGTAGGAGTTAAGCAAAGCTATGACCACGGGCATGTCCGCCGCCCCGATGGGAATGACCAGGAGAAAGCCAAACAGCAGCGCCAGACCCACTATCGCGAAGAACAGCACGCTGGCCGTCGGTACAAAGACTAAATAGATAAGCGTTCCCACCACTGTTGCCAGTAACGCGATGTTGAAAACATTCTGGCCCTGGTAGGTGATGGGAGCTCCCGGGAGGATTCCCTGCAGTTTCCCCGCAGCCATGAGGCTGCCCGTAAACGTCAGGCTCCCGATGACCACCTCCAAACCAATCGTCGTCATCTTCACGCTGTCGAGCCCAACGGCTACATGGCGGACGTATTCGGAAATTCCGATTAGGCTCGCCGCCAGCGCTCCGAGAGAATGGGAAAGGGCAGTCCGTTGCGGGACCGCAGTCATCGGGATCCGCAGTCCCATGCTGCCCCCAACGACAGAGCCAATGGCAAGCCCGAGAGTGATCCATCGGTAGTTGACAATTTCAGGATGGAAGAGCGTACCCGCAATGGCCATTACCATCCCGAAGGCTGCCAGGAGCATGCCCTTCCTGGCGTACTTGGGTGAACTCAGACCCTTCAGTCCCAGGATGAACAGAACCGCCGACAGGATGTAGAAGTAGCGCAGCGCGACAACCGACAAGGCGGCACTGGATGAATGTGTGTCCGTCCCAGACCGCCTGATCCAATACATGACCACCAGGAAAGCAACAACGAGAACCGGGAAGGCGAGTAACAGCTTCGGCTTGAACCGGCGACGTTGAATGCCGACCTCTTCCCGCCGCTTGAACATCTTCAGCATCCGGTCGGTAATCAAGAAGCCGCCGACCACGTTGGTCGACGAGCAGGTCACCGCAATGAACCCGAGGACAGTGCTCAAGCGACTGTAATTGGCGCCGGCGACGACCAGGGAACCGATGAGTGAGATTCCAGAAATCGCGTTGGTGGCGGACATCAGGGGTGTATGCAGCAACGGCGGTACTCGCGTAATTACGTGATAACCGAGGAAGCCCGCCAAAATGAAGATGTAGAGGCCGATCTCGAGTTCAGTTGTCATGGCGTGCTATTTTCCGAGCAGAGCCTAGCCTTGACTATCTCGTGCACAACCTCTCCCCGGTGCGTGACCAGCGGGCCGCGTGTCAACTCGTCCTCCAGGTCGAGATGGAGTCCCCCGTCTTTGAGAAGATGTGCGAGATAATTCGTGACGGTCCTGGCGTACATCTCACTGGCCTGAAACGGGATTGTGCTTGGCAGGTTCATGGGACCGATGATGACTACACCGTGTCTCACGATCTCCCGCCCGGGCTCGGTGAGAGCGCAGTTTCCGCCCTGCTCGGCTGCAAGGTCCAAAATGACGGAGCCTGGCCGCATACCGCGAACCATTTCCTCGGTGATGAGGATGGGAGCGCGCTGCCCGGGCACCAGGGCCGTAGGGATGACGACATCGGCCGAGGCCACATACTTGGACATCATTTCCTGCTGCTTCTGGTAGAAATCTTCCGACTGCGCCTTCGCGTAGCCGCTCTTATCCTCGGCGTCTTTCGCGGCAAGGCCCAATTCCGCGAACTTGGCGCCAAGGCTCTCCACCTGCTCCTTCACCGCCGGGCGGGTGTCGTAGGCCTCGACGACAGCGCCGAGTCGCTTCGCCGTGCCAATAGCCTGCAGTCCCGCCACACCGGCTCCAATGACGAACACTCGCGCAGGGGTAACTGTGCCCGCAGCGGTCATCAGCAGAGGGAAGAACCTCGGGAGGCGACTCGCGGCGACTAGGACGGCTTTGTAGCCAGCAACCGTGCTCATGGCGCTCAGGGCATCCATGGGCTGAGCTCGTGTAATGCGCGGCATGAGTTCCATTGAGAACGCCGTAATCTGGCGCGCAGCAAGGGCCCTGATTGCGGCGGCATTCGTGTAGGGCTGGAGAAAGCAGATGAGGACCGAGTCCTCTTTCATGTGGCTGATCTCCTCTATCATGGGAGGCTGTACCTTGAGTATGATGTCCGCTTTGTCGAGAACCTCCGCCTCAAGTCGTGCACCTTTTGCCGCGTACCCGTCGTCGAAAAAGCCGGCCAACTCGCCCGCGCCGGACTGCACGGCCACCTCCAAACCAGCCTCGGTGAGCCTTGGAACCAGTTCCGGAACAAGCGCCACCCGCTGTTCTCCCGGGACTGTCTCTTTCGGAACGCTGACGATTATGGGCATCGATACTGTACGGCTAGTGCTGGCTCGCTATTCTAATCCCGCCCATGAGAGCTGTTACTTGCTAATGCGAAAGGAAGTTCGCGGACTCCTGCATGCCTTTTTTCGCGTGGCGGAACCCAACCGATGCCTAAGGTCCAGTTCGGCATCCCAAGCCAGTTTTTAGCCGGCCCCAGCCGTCGAGCGGCTTACCCTGCTCCAGATTGAGGAATGGCAGAGTTCGCGTCCGTCGCACGTAGCGAAGAGAATCGCACCTTCTCCGCCGTACAGTAGTTCCATACCGAGCACATCTCGATAAAACCGCACCGAACGCTTCCTGTTCGAAACCCGCAAAGTCAAACCGCTGAAATCTTTCGTCAAGAAAGGCGCCAGTATTGAGCGAATCCTTCTTGCCCAATCACCCGAGAACAGCCCACAATGAAACAGTTACCGATAGGGGAAACGTCGTGAAAAACCTCTTTGTGGGAAACCTGGATCCTGAGGTGACGCACGAGGAGCTTCGGCTGCTGTTCGAAGCCTACGGACAGGTGGTGCAGGTTCATATCATCGTGGATCGCGACACTGGCCTGCCGCGCGGGTTTGCATTCGTGGAAATGACAAACGAAGCTGAGGCGGAGAAAGCAATCAAAGCTCTGAATGGCAGCATGCTGAGAGATCGTACCCTGGACGTGAATTACGCTCGGCCCAGACCAGAACGCCCAGCAGCTTAGACGAGCGCGAACCGCGACTCCACGGACTTCGTGACCGTGTGGGCGAATGCAAGTGACCTTCGGGGACCTGCACCCAAAGTTCACGGAATGAGAGTTTTGCGGGGTTCCTGCAAAAGCCCGCCAGTCGAGGCGAACGCTATGACCGCTGAAAAAATATTAACGACGTCTAGGAGCAGGTCTTTAGGCACG
>DASQYT010000416.1:0-3247 GCA_035639075.1 Candidatus Elarobacter sp. | reverse complement strand
GCCGAGGCACGTGGCGCAGGTTTCCAATCGGCAGGGCGCGCGAAATCCCGACGCGTCGGGACGCAGCTGCACTCGCGTCTTCAGCTAGAGCGGTTTCCTATCCGCCCCTCTTGAGACGGCGGACTAGCCGCCTTCGCCAAGACGAGGGCGTGCAAGCGAGACCGCTACTCCTTGCGGCGGCAGAGTCTCACGACCCGGCTACAACCGGTTGCTGATCACTACTCGCCGCTGACTGATGACTGCCACCGCTAACCGCCGCCAAACCTTACCGTGACCTGGTTAGAGCAGTTCTGAGTGCCTGCATCGCAGACCCTATAGGTGTACGTGCCCTTGCCACGCACCCCGATGTGATCGGTGTAGAAACCGGGGATGTTCGGCACAGTGGCAATCAACACGCCGTTGCGATAAACGTCAATGTTGTTCGAGGTAGCTCCATTCCAAGAGAGGTCCACCCTCTGTTGCCCCTGCACCTTGTAGCCGCGCGCACTGAGCGTGATCTGCCCCGGTGTCGGAGTAGGCGTGGGTGTTGGTGTCGCTGTCGGTGTTGGTGTGGGGGTAGGCGTTGGCGTCGGCGTAGGAGTGGGGGTAGGCGTCGGCGTTCCTGTAGGGGATACGCGGACGTAATAAACGTCTTCCTCGTGTTGGCCCCTGTTCGGGTTGAAGTTGAACGTGGCTGAATAGGCTACATTGCCGCCCGTAGCGTCTGAGACAATAGTGATGTAGTCGCCGATCTTGCTCTGGTTCGGATAGCCTTCGAAAGGATTGAACGGATTGCTCACGGCGACATTAGGCGCCCAAGTCACGCCGCCGTCGGTGCTGTAAGAATAGAATAACTGCGAATCCGTGTTATTAGCCGCGTTGCGCGTATCATACCAGACCGCATCAAGGCGGCCATTGGGCGCCACGGAAACTGTGCCAAACCAGTGCCACTTGCTGGGATTGACCGGATCGTCATTGATCCGCTGCGGTGCGCTGAAGCTTACCCCGCCATTGGTACTGCGTGCAAACATTACGTCAGTTCCATTGCCTCCGGGGGGCCGCACGCTGGCCAGCATGTAAATGTTGTTGTTCGTAGGACCGCCCGAGCGATCAATCGCCAGGAACAGTTGTCCGCAAAGCCCGCCAGGATTGACTGTGCCGCCGAAAACGATGCTACCGCCCATGTTGACTGGGGTAACCTGATCAAAAGTCGGCGTCTGGTTCCCGATCTGCGCATTGCTCGAGCGCTCGCAATAAAACGTCGTGCCACTGAACCAGCCACCGACAAAAAGGTTGCCGTTGGTGGCCACATCGAGCGTTCCATATACAGGCCCGTTCGGGATATTGATCGGCGTCTGCCAGGTCACCCCGCCGTTGGTGGAACGTTGGAATTCCACGCCGCCGCCGCTACAGTTAATACCGTCGTCTGCCTGGTATTGGAAGCCGTGTCCCGGGCCGTTGGTCTTATCGATGGTGAACCATTCCTTGTCGCCGCCGCCACCGCCTCTTTCGCCCGAGAGCAACGTCCAGGTTTGGCCACCGTTTAGTGAACGCCACAAATCGTCGCAGAAAAAGGACTGGGCTTGGTCCGACTGGAGACTCAGGTAGAAAAACTGCCCGATCTCATCGGAGTTTGTCACCGGGTCGCTGCGGAAAACGCCGTTTTCCAGAACACCGGGGAATGTCCAGTGTATGCCGCCATCGCTGGTATAACCCCAGCCGCCCTGCCGGAAGTTGGAGTTAACGTCATTAAATTGCCTCCACGCGATTGTCATCTTGTTCCCGTTGGTCGGATCAACGGAAATCACGCACTCGTTCGCCGCATCGCCGATGATGTTCTGGCCATTCTGATCGACGTTGACCTGGAAACTCACGAACGGGCCGAATTGCGAGATCATTCGCGGCGAAGTCTCTATCTTCCGTGGTGGCGCAGGCGGATTATCGTAAAATTCCAGCGGCTCGTTCCGTGGCGCCTCGCCCGTGGGCGCCAGTGTTTGGCCAGAGGCACTGGCCAGTGCTACCAGCAAGGCCAGACAAATGAAAAAGCCCATGCCTGAGACGCCAAAGGACATCAGGCCGAATAAAGCGCGGTTATTTCTAGTTTGTTTGATCATAGGATATTGTTGGTGAAAGTCGGAGTGAAGCGGTCCGGTGGAGGGCACTTTTTAGTCAGGTGTGAAGGAGCATGTCAATATTTTTTTGGTTTTTTTTTATTTTTGACCGCGGATTTGAAACTCGCTCCTTTCCCAACTGACTCATGTGCGCCCGCCCATTTGAAACTCGTTCGCTTCCCAGCTCGCTCGCCGCTACCATCGCGGCTTTACCTTCTATGTCGTTTTTCCCAAAAGCTCCATTCGACCTCTCCGTTTGCCCATCTATGTCGCGCGCCACCCGTCGGCTCCGTTCGCTCGCCGCTACCCTTCGCGGCTTTACCTTCTATCTCGCTGTTCCCATCAGCTCGATTCGCTGATGACACGGATTAGGAGAATGACGAAGCCTCAAATCACAATCTTCGTTTTCTTCGCTGTCTTCTGTAGAACCGCGCATGACACGGATGAAGAGAGGGACTACGAATCATAGACCGCTGACAACCAGATCAGCCTTCTCGTCGGCCGCCTTCACACACGCTACAGCGGCTGGTCTGTGGTTAGCGGTCAGTGGTCCGTGGTCTTTCTGACTTTGTTTTCTTCGTTGTCTTCTGTAAGAAATCTTTGGCGCGACGAGGGCGTCGCGTCTACGGCTACGGCAAACCGCAAGTTCGCGGGGGCGAGTCCGTGTCGCCGCGGCGACCGGACGAGGAACGCTCGCGCCACTTTACGATGGCTAGAGCGGCTTAAATAATGGTGTAGCCGCGCGGAAAGCGCCGTAGGCGCGGAAGAATGTAGCCCCGGGCGCAAGCCCGGGGTTTCTCGGATTAATTCGAACTAGCCCCGGAAGGGGCGGAAGGAATGACGACGCGCTTCGACGTATTCTGTCGCCCCTGCCGGGGCTGATTGGTTTGGAGACGCCGTTTCCCCGGGCTCACGCCCGGGGCTAATACCTATCGCGCCTACGGCGCTTCGAGCGGCTACAGGTTTTCTTAAATCGCTCAAGGAAAAACGCGGCGCCGCTTGCACGGCGCCGCGCAGATTGAACCTGCTTGCTTCTCGTCAACGGCTTACCCGCCACCGCCAAACCTCACCGTGACCTGGTTAGAGCAGTTTTGAGTGCCCGCTATGCACACCTTATACGTATAGGTTCCCCTGCCGGTGCGGTTGATGTTATCGGT
>DASQYT010000415.1:0-14572 GCA_035639075.1 Candidatus Elarobacter sp. | reverse complement strand
TCTCGTGGTCATTCTCGCGCACGGTGGCAGACCACTCTGGATGAACGAAGCGTTTTTCCTCGTGCGGCGGCACAAGAACATGTACATGGATATTTCCGGAATCCCGCCCCAGAAACTGATGGAATATTTTCCGCGAATCGAAGACGTGGCAGATAAAGTCTTGTGGGGTACGGACTGGCCCGGGCCCGGCGTCCCGGCAATCAAGGGAAACATTGAAAAGTTCCATGCCCTGCCGATTGGGGCCACGGCGAAGCGTAAGATTCTGTACGACAATGCGGCGCGGTTGTTTCCGCACTGAGTAACCGTTCGAGCACTCGAGTCCCAATGTAGCCCAAACCTGTCTGTCTTGAACGGCTGTTCTCTTTCTGAACAGCCGTTCAGAATTATTTGACACGAACATCCTAAAGGGGCGAAGATTGAATGGTACCCGTGCATCCTTATCCGCATGGACCGGACGATGACGCCACTATACGGCCCAGGGAGCAAGAGAAACGGCCATCTCAGACGGCGCTATCTTGCGAGGCGCCTGGAAATCTTGCGCGCTGCCGGGAGAGAATTTCGCGTTCGCGGTTTTGCGGAGACTGGCATGCGTGACATTGCCGCCGCTGCTGCGCTTTCTCCGGCAAATCTTTACAACTACTTTGGAGGCAAGCACGACATTCTCTTCTTCTGCCAGGACAATTCTCTGGATCGCATGATCGAAGCACTTGAGAAAGCTCGCCGCGTGAGAACCAGCGCGGCAATCAAGCTGCGCATGATAATTGTCTCGCATTTGCGATGCGTACTCGATGAAGTCGAGGGTTCTGCAGCGCATCTTTTGACCACTGCCCTGCCGCCTCGCCAGCAACGGTATCTGGTAGCCAAACGCGACAAGTATGAAGCGGGCGTCCGGAATTTGATCGTCGCGGGCATGCGTTCGGGTGAATTCGCGTCGTGCGACCCGGAGTTTACAGTGCGCGCCATCCTGGGAAGTCTGAACTGGAGCGTGCAGTGGTTTAACCCTGAAGGGCCGCTAACTTCGACAGAAATCGCCGAGAGGTTCGCGGACTATCTGATCCGGGGTCTGCTTGCCAAGCCCGATGCTTTTCAGCGACTCCCTGCCACCAGGCACGCGAATAGAACTGGCAACGTACCTGCTTCCCGAGGAGCAAGCGCGCGTCAACCGATAATTCTTTCGCGAGGAGATTGAGCATGGCCGCACTTCCCATCGAATCGCAAAAGACCTCGCAAATACGATTCATGCTGAACGGCGAAGAGACAGACGTCTCTTTTGCACCGTACAAGACTCTGCTGGAGATCCTGCGTGAAGACCTCGGTCACACTGGTACGAAGCACGGCTGCGAGCTCGGAGAATGCGGCGCCTGTGCCGTTCTTCTGGACGGCAAGCCTGTTCTTTCCTGCCTCGTCTTGGCGCTTGAGTGCGTTGGAAAGAAAGTCCTGACCGTGGAAGGCCTCGGGGAAGACGGACATCTACATCCCTTGCAAGATGCATTTGCCGATCTAGGAGCGGCGCAGTGCGGATATTGCACGCCGGCAATTTTGGTGACAGCGAAAGCTTTGCTGGATCAAAATCCGCACCCCACGAGAGATCAAATCCGCGAAGCGATCTCCGGGAACCTATGCCGCTGTACCGGCTATCTTCAGATTTTCGAAGCCGTCGAAGCCGCGATGCTGAAGATCGCAGGTCAGGAAACTTCTGCAACCTGATTTGCCCGCTAGGTAGACAGTCCGCCGGGAGGGCGCATGCCGAATGAAAAGGATCCGCGAGTCACCCGAGTCGACTCTCCAAAAGTCAACGAGAATGACCTTCGCGTGATCGGTGTCCCTCGGCGCCGAGTTGATGCTCGCGCAAAAGTGACCGGCCAAACGCGCTTCGCCGACGACATTTTCCTGCCCCGAATGGCGTTCTGCAAACTTCTACGCTCTCCTCATCCCCACGCGCGCATCCGAAAAATCGAAACCGCGCGCGCCGCCGCTCACCCAGGAGTGTATTTGGTTCTTACGGGCAAGGACGTTCCCATCCAATACGGAATTCTTCCCGTCAGCCAGGACGAACAGGCTCTTTGCGTCGATCGTGTGCGGCACGTTGGAGATCCCGTCGCTGCGGTCATCGCGCGCGAGGAGCTGACGGCCTTCGAAGCGCTCGACTTGATCGACGTCGACTATGAAATCCTGACGACCATCTCCAATCCCGAAGAAGCTCTGGCAACATCTGCGCCGCGCATTCACGAATACGGCGAAGAGGGGAACATTCACAAGCTCGTGGCATTGGAGTTTGGCAACGTGGAAGAAGGCTTTGCCGAAGCCGATGAGATCTTTGAGGACACTTTTTTCTTTCAGGGAAACACCCATCTTCCCATCGAGCAGCATGCTTCCGTGGCCATCAAGGACCCGGATGGAAAGCTGACCATTTGGTCCAGCACGCAGACTCCGCATTATCTCCATCGCGCGCTAGCGAAGGTGCTGGAAATGCCGGCCGCTCATATTCGCGTGATTGCCACGCCCAACGGCGGCGGTTTCGGCGGGAAGAGTGACCCGTTCAATCACGAAATCGTCGTAGCCAAAGCTGCGCTCATGCTAGATCGACCGGTTAAGATTTGCCTGACGCGTGAAGAGGTTTTTTACTGCCATCGTGGCCGGCATCCCATCCTGATGAAATTCAAGACCGGCGTCAAGAAGGACGGCGCGATCACAGGAATGCATTTACAGACGTTAATCGACGGCGGCGCCTACGGCTCGTACGGAGTTGCAAGCACGTTCTACGCCGGCGCGTTGCAAACCACTACATATCATGTCCCTCGGTATCGCTACCAAGGTTGCCGCACCTTCACGAACAAACCGCCCTGCGGACCAAAGCGCGGACACGGAACCCCTCAACCACGCTTCGGTCAAGAAGTGCAGCTCGACAAAATCGCCGAGAGGCTCAAGATTGATCCAGCGAACTTACGTCTGCATATCGTGGAATCACCAAACGCGGTGACGGCGAACTTCTTCCGCCTTGGAACCGTCAACCTTTCCGAGTGCATTCGCCGCGTCGTTGAAGTGTCCGGGTGGAAGGACAAATTCCGAAAACTCTCCGAGGGCCGCGGTGTGGGATTGGCCTGCTCCGCCTACCTGACCGGCGCGGGACTTCCCATTTACTGGAACAAGATGCCGCACTCTGGGGTTCAATTAAAATTTGACCGTAGCGGCGGCGTCAGCATTTTCTGCGGCGCGACGGAGATCGGACAAGGTTCAGATGATGTCCTTGCTGGAATCGTCGCAGAAGTTTTGGGCATCAATCCATTCGACATTCGGCTATTCACCGGTGACACGGACCTTGGGCCAGTGGATCTTGGTTCCTACTCAAGCCGCGTGACGCTGATGGCAGGAAATGCAGCGTTGCAGGCAGCGGAGCGAGGAAAAGCAATCATTGCAGAGGGCGTGGCAGAAAAACTCGAAGTACCCAAAGAACGGCTGAGCTTTGCTGACAAGCGCGTATTCGACTCCGTTGCGCCCGAAAAAGGCGTCTCCTTTGAAGAGGCTGTTTGTATCGCGGAAGCTCGCTTCGGCACGATTGGCACGGTAGGCTCTTATACGCCACCGAAATCTCCCGCGCTTTACAAAGGCGGCGGCGTAGGGCCGTCTCCCACATATTCCTATTCGGCAGCCGTTGTCGAAGTCGAAGTAAATCCCGTGACGGGTTGGGTCACTGTCCCAAGAATTTGGATCGCGCATGACATCGGCCGCGCTTTAAATCCTACGCTCGCGCGTGGTCAGGTCGAAGGCAGCGTCTACATGGGACTCGGTGAAGCACTGATGGAAGAGCAGGAATTCCGGCGCCTTCCGAGAAAACTTTCTCATGCGCTGGTGCACAAGTTTCCTTCGATCCTTGAATACAAGAGCCCTACGTCCCTGGACATGCCCGAAGTGATCACCGAACTGATAGAAGAACCTGATCCTCAGGGCCCATTCGGCGCAAAGGAGGTAGGGCAGGGCCCGCTCCTGCCAATCATGCCGGCGGTTGCCAATGCCGTGTACGACGCTGTCGGGGTGCGCATCGACGAAATCCCCATTACTCCTGAAAAAATTATGAAAGCCCTTGCCGAAAAAAAGGCGGGACGCGAGCCGCGTTTCGGCCCAAGTCATTTTCCACATGTCAATTGGCCGGAGGCACTACGCGTCCCCCCGCCTTGGGAAGGCGGCGACGGCAACGCAGTTAATGACGTTCCGCGACGCACAAGGACGGTGTCAAAGAAAGAAAAGGTACGCACGTCATGATGCGGCTGCCTCTATTCGAATTCCGTGCGCCGCGTACGCTAGAAGAGGCTGCGAGCATTCTGGACGCTGAGAGAGCCAACGCTATGCCTCTGGCCGGCGGGACAGATCTGCTCCCCAACATGAAACGGCGGCAACAGGTTCCGCGCATGCTGATGAGCCTGCGTCACATTGAAATCCTGAACCGGCTGGCGTTACACGATTCTGGCTCACGGCTTGGCGCTTGCGTCACACTCTCCGAAATCGCGGCAGACCGGCGCTTTCGAAATGGATTGACGGCGCTGGCGCAAGCGGCTTCTCTCGTGGCCACTCCGCAGATTCGCAACATGGCCACACTGGGCGGCAACATTTGCCTCGATACGCGGTGCAACTACTACGATCAAAGCTATGAGTGGAGAAAGTCGATCAACTTCTGCCTGAAAAAAGACGGCACTACCTGCTGGGTCGCACCTAGCAGCCGGAAGTGCGTGGCGGTCTCTTCTACGGACACTGGCCCAGCACTGATGGCGCTCGGCGCAAGAGTTCGACTGGTGTCGCGTTCAGGAGAGCGCGAAGTCTTGCTCTCCGATTTGTACAACAATGACGGGATCGACTTTATCAAGCGCAGGCCTGATGAAATCCTCGCGGAAGTCTTGCTCGGTCCTTTGCACGGATGGAAGAGCACCTATTGGAAATTACGCCGCCGCGGCTCATTCGATTTTCCCGTGCTCTCCGTTGCCACTGCCGTGCGCCTGTCTAGAAATAACACTGTCGAGGACGCTCGGATTGTCGTTGGCTCGGCGGCCTGCCGTCCGTTGGCCGCCATGGAAGCAGCAAAATCGCTATTGGGCCGGCTCTTGAATCAGCAGGCCATCGAAGAAGCGGCCGCACTTGCGGCTCGAATCGCAAAGCCGCTCGACAACACTGATTTCGATATGACCTGGCGCAAGAGAGTCACCGCTGAATTTGTGACTTACGCGCTGCGCGAGCTGCGTGGCGATAATGTGCGGACCGAGCGAGAGAGTTTCACCCGCTATGCTCTCGAATAACCAATTCGGATTCTCGATCAACATCGCAATTCCCGGCCCTCCCTCAGTCACTCCGTATTTCTCTGATTTCTTGAGAACCTGATATCCTCCAAGCTCTTTGTTGCTTGCATTAGAACAAGAGCAGCGCGCCCCGACTGGGTCACGGACAAGAATAGATATGACCGCGCAACGAGAGTTCTATGGCTGGAAGCTGGTTTTCATTCTTTGGCTTCTGGATTTCCTCAACATGGGATTTCCGCTTTACGGCGGAGCAGTCATCAACACCTACATGCTGAAGGAAATCCCCATGAGCCGCAGCGCTTTCGGCCTGGGATTTACGGTCCTAAATATCTTCGTAGGCATTCCGTCCATCTTTGTGGGAGCGTCTATTGTTCGCTGGGGCATTCGCAAGACTTTCGGCATTGGCTCTGCGCTGATTCTTGCCGGGTCTCTGTGGCTTTCCCTTATGACTTCCAGGCCTTGGCACTATTGGGTGGGATTTGGAATCCTGGCGGCAATGGGAATCAGTTTCGGGACCATCATTCCCGCGGCGACCGCGATCACCCGATGGTTCAGCCGTTATCGGGGAAGGACCATGGCGGTGACGCTGTCAGCTTCGGGATTTGCGGGCTTTTTCGTTGCACCGACGATCAATCGAATCCTCACCGGAAATGGAGGAAATTGGCGGCAAGCGTGGGCGATTGTGGCAGCCGTTTCCGTTTTGTCTGCAATTGTAGCGTTTCTCTTTGTGAGAGAACGTCCCGAAGACCTTGGTCAAATGGTGGACGGCGGACCGGATGCAGCCCCATCGGCGGATTCGACGTCGGCATCTGCGCGGGTTACAAAATTTCCTTGGGAGCCACACCAGGCTTATCGAACACGAGCCTACTGGATGATTCTCATTGGCGCGATTGCGTGCCAATTCCCGTTTTTTTTCTTTACCGCCCATTGGCTGCTGCACTTGAAAGGAGCTGGCGTTCGTCCAGCAGACGCCGCATTCGCCATGGGTCTTTTCACGCTGGGGGCCGTTTTCGGCCGGTTGATCGGGGGCTGGCTAATGGACGCGATCGAAGGGCGCTACGCGTTCATGCTGGGTTTCTGCTGTTATTTCGTGGGATCTTTCCTGGCAATTCGCGTTTCTCCGGAAGCACTGTGGATCGCCTACACCGCCGCGATTCTTTATGGCACGGGATTTGGATGGACGTTTATTTGCTTCAATACGGTTACAGGCCACTACTACGGACCCCTGGCTTTTCCTAAGGTGAGTGGAATGATGCTGCTGGTCGCAGCTTTCTTTTGCTCACCGGCTGGTTACTTGGGCGGGAAACTATTTGACCTGTGGCAAAGCTATAAGATTGCTTTCGAGATTAACTCAGCCTTGGCGGCGATTGGAATCGGGGCGCTCTTTTTTGCAAGAATGCCTGAGCCGCCAAGAGTTGACATTCTTGCTCACGAAACAGGGCAGTTGAAATGAATACGCCTCATAAGTTCTAGTACCTATCGAAAAAATACTTGCGCCGAAAATGCTTCGCCAATACAATCCGACAGTGCTGCGTTGAGCGCGAGCTTATTGTTATAAAGAGTTAGCTACATCGCTCGACAGCGCGCGGACAACCGACTAAGTTGTTCTTCAGGAAAGCCCCCAGGCCCTTCAATCCCTGGCAGTCCAGCCAGCGCTTGTTTGGAAACATTAACGATAGAGTACAACCTTCCCTAGGAAGGCGATGGTTGGTGGTCATAACTATATTTGGACGACAACAGATTAAACAAAACCAGGAGATGTAATTATGAAAGCAATTCCGAATTCTGTCTGGAAAGTGTCTAACTCTGCTCGCTCCACTTACACTCAGGATGGTGCCGTGATATTGGATATTCAAAAGGGCTTGTGTTACAGCCTGAACGTTGTAGCAGCCAAGGCTTGGAACGCCCTTGAATCGCGCCAGGGAGGCTCTACCTTTCAGGATCTGATCGATTCGCTGCGCAAACAGTTCGACGCACCACCTGAAAGATTGGAAGCTGACATCGCCGAGCATCTTGAGAAACTCGAGAAGGCAGGGTTGGTCCACCGGAGCGTTCCTCAACATACCGCTGCACCCTCGTAATTCCTTAAATGAATCTGGCGTTTTGTCCATGCACTTGGAATTAGCGCCCGGAATGAACATTCCCTGTTTATTTTCAAACAGAGTTTTTGGCCCAGCGGATTCGGAGTCTTCTCAGTATTTGGAGATCGTGAAACCTAGGAGGTAAGGTTGATGATTTACGAGAGACCTTTTGTTCAGAGTTGGGGCACAGTGCGCACCTTTCTCGACCTACTTTTCCCCAGCCAATTCATGCTGCCAGTGAGCCCGGTCAAGGAGGACTGGCGGGTCCAAAAACTCATAGATTTGATCGATAGTGACCCGGCAAATATTCGGTGGAATCTCGAGCAAATCTGCAAGCAGCTTCAATTATGTATGTCAGCGCGTCAGGCACGCCGCCTCTTCAAAACGTGCACCGGCATAGGCATCAAGGAATACGCAAAGAAAAAGCGCCTCGACGTGGCCGCACGGCAATTACAAACAACAGATGCACCCGTCAAAGCGATTGCAGTGGACGCTGGATATCGGCACGTTAGCAACTTCACCAGAAGCTTCCTGAAACAGTTCCGCGTAAGCCCGATCGAATTCAGGCGAATCTGGCGCGGAAGAGATATCGCGGCATGACATATGGCTTCCCCGGAAAAAGCTCAGGCTCGCCGATTTCGTTATAGACCCGGATAGCGATGCACATCCAATTGTACGATTCAGAATTGAACGGAGGTCAAGGGAGCTCTCAAACACACTTAGAACAAACCATCCACGCCGCCCTTTCCAGCCCGCACGAACTCATCGCCCTTGAGCCTCTTAGCGCCGGAATTAAGTCAGTTGGCTATTCAGAAGCACGGAGAATTTTTTGAATCCAACTTTTAAAGCGCAGGCAAGGTGGTTCATTCATCAAATGCGACCACTTTTGCCTGCCTATTCCTCGAGTGTGGTCTTGGTGGTTCTAAGCAGCTTGATGTTCCTCCTCGACCCGTTGCTCATGAAGTGGCTGATTGACCGCGTTCTTCCCAAGAAAGACTTTCGCCTCCTGGTTTTTGCGGCTTGTGGATTCTTCGGCCTATACGTTTTCCGGCTCAGCTTTTTTACGTTGGCGCAACTTATCAATTTTCGAACGATTCAGAAGCTGGTGCTGCGGATGCGCCTCAGCATCCTGGAACGGATGAACCTTCTCTCCGCGGATTACCACGAAATTACACCGGTTGGGGACAGACTGTATCGTCTGGAACAGGACGTCGACCAGGTCGCCGAAGTGGGATCGAACCTAGTGCCGTTTGTGCTGCAAACGGCCTTCAAGGCTGTCTTCGTCATGGGCACCATGTTTACGCTCGATTCGAGGCTTACCTTGATGGTTCTCCCGCTAATGCCCCTGTTCTTTGTTTTCCGAAAGAAGTTTGAAAGGCCCTTGCGCCGGGCCTCGGATTCGGTCCAGGAAAGGGCCGCCAAGGAAAACAGTTTTCTTCAGGAGCATCTCTCGTCCGTCGTCCAAGTCCAACTCCTGCACCAGGAGAAGAGCCAGACGGAGGTCTTCCTGCAGTGCGCCAGAGAACGCATGAAGGCGTTGAATCACCGTGAGCTGGTCGAGGTCCTGTTCAGTGCCTGCTACATGGGGATCATCGCGTTGGGCACGATAGCGATTCTCGGTTATGGCGGCTATCAGGTATTTATCGGGGCCTTGACCATCGGAGGCGTGGTCGCCTTCTACAGCTATGTGGGCGCACTATTTGATCCCTTGGGCGCGGCCGTGCATATCTACTCCCAATTGAACCGCTTGGGCACAAATATTCGGCGCATTCTGGAGGTAACGGAAAGGGCACCCGGTGTGCAGGAAATGCCGGGCGCCGTGAGTTTCCCCTCCCCTCTCCGAGGCTATGTGGAAATGGAGGGGGTTTCGTTTTCCTACTGTGAAGCTGCACCCGTGCTCGACAGCATCGATCTGAAACTTGAGCCCGGCGAAAAGGTCGCCCTAGTCGGCATGAGTGGGAGTGGCAAAAGCACTATCGTTAAGCTCGTTGCCCGTTTGTATGACGTGCACCGGGGGGCCGTTCACATCGACGGGATGGACGTTCGAAATCTCCGCCTGGAGAGCCTGCGAACCAAGGTCTGTTACCTCTTGCAGGATGCCGTGCTTTTCGATCGAACGTTGAAGGAGAATCTGCTGCTCGGAAACCCCTTGGCGTCGGCGAGGGAACTTCATCGCGCCCTCGAAATTGCAGATATGAAGGAATTGCTTAGAAGGCTGCCAAGGGGCTGGGACACGCCTGTGGGCCCGAGAGGCAACGCGCTGTCGGGCGGTGAAAGGCAACGTGTCGCGTTAGCCCGTGCGGTGCTACAAAATCCGTCGATTTTGCTGCTCGACGAATCTACATCTGCTCTTGATGCACCTTCGGAACGCCGAATATTCATGAATCTGGCCCAGCACTTCCCGAAGCAGACCATCGTGTTTGTCTCGCATCGGATCGCCTCTCTTAAATGGGTGGATAGAATCATCGTGTTGAACCGTGGCGTAATCGAAGAGCAAGGAACCCACGATCAATTGATTCACACAGGTGGCCTTTACACGCACCTGCATAGCGCACCAGGAGCGCTTCTGAATGCCGACGCATTCCCACACCTCTCCAAGGATAATTGAAGAGAGGTGAGCAATGGACTCTGTCGTGGCAGATGCAATTGGGCATGGCGACCCATCATTGGAGCGTCGGCCGGTGGCCCAAAGTTAGTCGGGTAATACGGCTCCAGATGTAATCTGGAATCGAGTTTCCGCACCGGCAGTGGATCCTTGGCCTGGTCCCAGAATCGGTTGTCCTCCCCCAATCCACACCTTGACTTCACCAGGAACGATCCGGCGCACGCCGTCTGAATCAACGATGCTCAAATCACGGTCACGCAAGGAGAATTTTATGGTTTTAGACGCACCTACCTCCAAGTGAACGCGTTGAAATCCCGCCAGCGCGCGAATCGGTGCGCCCTCAGCGCCAGGGTGCGTGAGGTAAACCTGAACCACTTCGTCGCCCGCAACTTTTCCGGTGTTGGTGACGCGCGCGGATACTGAGACGGTTCCATCGGCCGCAATCTTGGGCGACTCCGCTTCTACCTTGTCATAGTGAAACGTTGTGTAGCTCAGGCCGTATCCAAACGGGTACAACTGCTGCTCCGTCAAATAACGGTAGGTGCGCCCGGCCATCAAGTAGCTACGAAACGGTGGTAGTTGCTCCACGGACTTATAAAAAGTCACTGGCAATCGTCCAGCGGGATTGAAAGCGCCTGATAAGACGTCGGCCACGGCGGTGCCGCCTTCCTCCCCTGGATACCACGCCTCGATGATCGCAGAAGCATGTTCCTGTGCCCAATTCACCGCCAGCGCACTGCCATTGGTCAGCACGACGATTAGTGGTTTTCCCGTGGCGGCCACGGATTCGAGGAGCTGCTGCTGTGGCGCCGGAAGATCCAGATCAACCCGGTCTCCTCCGAAAAAGCCGGGAATGACAAGGCCGTTCTCTTCTCCCTCCAAACGGGCCGTAAGGCCGACAACAGCGACAACCACATCAGCTTCGCGCGCCGCGGCCAAGGCGCGTTCCTGAAAATCCGGCGCTTGCCAAAGCAAGTGTGCCGAAGATTCCCACCTACGATGCGCATACTCGACACGAATTGGATAGGCTCGACCGCGCTCTAAATGGACCAAAGGAGTTAAACCGCCCTCCCCTGAACGCGTCCATTCGTCGATCAAGGATTTACCGCCCAAATAGAGCCGGAGGCCATAGTTGCCTTCGCTGCGGAGACCAAACCGATAGCCGCCTGTGCTTGGGGGAATAAGTTCGCCGCTCCACCGGACCGAAAACTCGCCATTCGAAACGCCTGGAGCCGGCGCAACACCATTCCAGGTAAAATCAATACCGGAATCCACACGAGTCACAATTGGTTTGCCCTCCAGAGTTGCGTTTCCGAAATACTCGCCGGTTAGTCCAGGTTCTGAGTTCGTGCCTCCGGGACGTAAGCTCTCCTTGCCTATAGGCACACCAACGGTTTCGACAGGCACTGATCCAACCGAAAAAATCACTTTTGCGCCGGTGAACCTTTTGCGGATGCCATCGAGAATCGTGGAGTACCTTGAAGGCATGCCACTGTAGTTGCCCACTAAGACGTCGAGCGAGGCAGCGTTCGGTCCGATTACTGCGATTTTCTTGACGGCGGGCTTGAGCGGCAAAGTGTTCCGCTCATTCTTCAACAGTACGATGGATTCCTGTGCGGCTTTGAGCGCAAGCTGGCGATGCTCGACCGTGTCGTTGTCCGCCAGCGTCAAGCCAGACCACGGCACACGTTCCGGCGGATCAAACATTCCCAAACGGAAGCGTGCTTCGAACAAACGCTTTGCAGAGCGATCAATGTCCTCGCGCGAAATCATCCGGTCTGCGATTGAATATCGAAGCATGTAGTACCCGCTCCCGCAATTCAGATCCGTTCCGGCTTTAACCGACATGGCTGCCGCTTGCGCCAGAGTCGCCACGTAACCATGCCCCGTGTAGATGTCACCGATGGCTCCGCAATCTGAAACCACATACCCGCGAAATCCCCATTTGTTGCGCAACAGGCCGAAGAGCTTGTCATTCGCACAGGCTGGAACGCCGTCAACGGCGTTGTATGCGCACATAACCGAATCTGCTTTTCCCTCTACAATGGCTGCTCGAAATGCGGGCGTGTAGGTGTCCGCCAGATCGTGCGGTGAAGGCTCGGCGTCAAATTGATGCCTCCATACTTCCGGGCCGCTGTGAACCGCAAAATGCTTAGGGGTTGAAATTGTTTTGAGATAGGTGGAATTGTCGCCTTGAAGGCCAGTGACAAATGCCACTGCCATCCGCGCAGTAAGAAAGGGATCTTCACCATAGGTTTCCTGGCCACGGCCCCATCGCGGATCCCTAAAAATATTGATGTTGGGTGACCAGAAGTCGAGGCCGTAATGTTCACCAAAATTGCCATGTTGAATGGCATCGTTGTGCTTGGCGCGAGCCTCGGTCGAGATGACGTCCGCGATGCTGTGAACTAGATTCGTGTCCCAAGTCGCCGCCAATCCTATAGCCTGGGGAAAAACGGTGGCGTGACCGGCAAGCGCGACTCCGTGCAATGCTTCATTCGCCCACCCATAGGCAGGAATGCCTAAACGAGGAATGGCGGGAGCGTTATTCTGCATTTGAGAAATTTTTTCTTCAAGAGTCATGCGCGACACCAAATCGTCAACGCGTTTTTCGAAGGGCAGATCCGGATCTAGGTAAGCAGGCCTGGGTTGCTCGGAGATAGGGTTCTGAGCGCGGAGCAGATGAGGACAAAGTGCGGTTGCGATTAAGAGGCAAGAGACCCGAACTTGCATACGCTTATTTCTCGTCTTTTTCCTTTTCATGCGGCCTTTCCCCTTCAATCCACTTCAATGCTTGGAGTGGGACTGACGCAGTCGACTCGTGGGGCGTTGAGCAGAGTGAGGAATAGGAATTGGCTCAGTGCTACGTTCAGAATCCGGACCGGCAAAGCAGATTTCTCATCAGGATTGCGTGCTATGTGAGTGCGTCTTGTCTATCGGTCACCAAACCGTATTTGAACAACCTTCCTAGGATCCAATGGGCATCACCCGATAGGGAGTGGTCGCCTCCATTTGAGAAAGCTTCCACCACCTCAGCGACTGAAAAGCCCGGGCGGTCCGATATTTCACGCAGCACATCGGCGAATTTTCCCGGACATGGGACAGCGGACAATTGGGGTAGAAAATACAAACGCCCCGGCCGTTTTAGCCATTCTCGGCCTTCTTCGGTTATAAAACATTTTGTTTCCCCACTTCGCTTTCCGTTGGCGTAGTGCCCAAAGGCCTTTTCCAACGAGAGGTTCAGCAGATGTTTAGACTTCCCTGACCGCAGCTTGTTGGAACTCGCAGCCTTCAAGGACTCTTCCCACAATTCTTCATAGCGCCTTACGACAACTCGCCAGCTGCAATAGTCTTCTGCGAATCGCCTGGCAGCTTGCCCCATTTGCGCGCGGCGTTCCGGATCCACGACAAGTGTTTCCATTCTCGCGGACAAACAGGGGATATCGATGGTTGTGGACTGGGCCAGCGAATCCTCCTCCAGCATGGACGTCACACAATCACAGAGGCGGAAGTGCCCTACGCTCGTCGGCAAGACCGAAGGGACTAAGAATCCGTTCTGTCCATCTCTTACCATATCTCGATACCCATCCCAATCCGAGACAACAGCGGGAAGACCATAAGCCATAGCCTCAGCGACGCTTAGCCCAAACGTCTCTTGCATATTATCGCTGGGCGATACAAAGAAATCGGCCCCGCAATATAGCAGATGCTTTTCATCCGCTGACGGATTGGGCCATATCATCACGTTTTTTTGACAACCCAATTCGCTGGCAAGTGCCTCCAGACGCGGGGCTTCTTTCGATTGGGTATCATCACCTGCAATAATCAGATAAAGATCATTCCCTCTCCTCAGCAACTGAGACAAGGCAACCAATAGGGGCCCCAGATCACACTTACTACCTTGCGACAGACGGCCACAATACAACGCGATGCTGACTTGTGTTTCGATACTCAATCTTTGCCGCAGAGCGCCTGCCGCTCCTTGCTCGACAGCCGGAATATTGACACCTAGAGGAATAAGAACCCGGCGCGTCCGGTAACGCAACTCTGGTGACAGCAGCCCATTAATCTCATCAGCATAAATATCAATCGTCTTCATTCCCGCTCGGCTTGAACAAAACAGCAGATCAGCTTCAGAGAGTCCTGCAAAACATTGCTGCAGCAAAGCGAATGCAATACGCACGGAGTTGATGGAATGTATGAACCCGCACACCGGTGCATCGTACCGTTTCAGTTTTTGACGCACCGCAGCCAAGGCGTTCAGGTATCGGCCAGCCGTCAGGAAGACCACATGGTCAGAATCTTCGAAGGGTAACTGTCCTCCAAGAGGCGCAGGAACAAGCCGCTCGATACTGTCCTGAGGTAAACCGCCGTGCAACAGTGCTTGTTTCTTTTCTTCCGTTAGCCCACGCGCAAAGTAGGCGTCGTAGGTTCCGTATTCAAGCAGAGCCGAAAGCAGGTTCCACTCGAATATGTCGGCACCCTTGATGGTCTGATGGCCCTTCTTCTGGAGGCTTTCGGGATTTGCACTAACTTGATCTATGTACAACGCCTTCATCTCGTAGATTCCTGGAGCGCAAGGTGCCCTCTAATTGTTGGAA
>DASQYT010000414.1:0-3387 GCA_035639075.1 Candidatus Elarobacter sp. | reverse complement strand
CCCTCATCAACTTTTTGCCGTTTTCGCCGCTCGCCAGCGGATGGGTCAACGCAACGTCACCCATGGAAAAAGGAGCATGCACGATGGAGAAAAATATAGATTAGGCGGTGATGACCCTAGCGTTGCTTGGGGTGAATACCCCAATTTGCGAAGGAAAATGCGAAGAAAATCTTTGGCTTGAGGAAATTGTAATGTTGTGTTTCTCCCAGTCCGAATGGAACGGCGCCGCAAGGCTTCGGTTTCGAATGTTTGTTGTTGCGGGCGGAGTTCCCGCGTAGAATCCGCGCAAGTTGCTCTGTGGAGGGCACCATGATTCATCGCCGAGGATTCTTGTCTTCGTTCGCCGGGATTGCCGGTGCGCTGGGAACGGCGCCGAAGTGGACGGCACTGCTTGAACAGGAAGCGCCCAGGCTGCCGGACAGCACGCTTTATGGTTCGAACGAAGAAGCGTATTGGACGGAACTGCGCAAACAGTTTCTGATTCCGGCCGACGAAGTTTATCTCAACAACGGGACGGTGGGATCGTCGCCGATGCCGGTGCTGCGCGCGGTTTTCGACGGCTACAACGATACGGAAAAAATGGCGCAGAGCGATCCGGAAGATTATCCGATTTGGGGCTATGGCGCGTGGAACGAATTTCGCGACCCGCTGGCGGAGTTCGTCGGCTGCACGCGCGATGAACTCGCGCTGGTGCGCAACGCGACGGAAGCGAACAGCTACATCGCCAACGGATTGGACATGAAGCCGGGCGACGAAGTGTTGATGACCGACCAGGAGCATCCTGGAGGGGAGCAGCCGTGGAATCTGCGCGCGAAGCGATACGGAATTGTGGTCAAGAAAATTACGCTGCCGAAGCCGGTGCCGAATGCGGCCGCAGTGCTGAATCTTTTCAATGACGCGATTACGCCGCGGACACGCGTGCTGTTCTTCAGCCACATTACGACGGTAACGGGAGTGGTCCTGCCCGCGAAGGAACTGAGCGCGCTGGCGCGTTCGAAGGGAATTCTGTCCGCAGTGGACGGCGCGCATGTAGCCGGAATGATGCGGCTGAACCTGCACGAGCTGGGCTGCGACATGTACACGTCAAGCCCGCACAAGTGGTTGCAAGCGCCGAAGGGCAGCGGGTTTCTTTATGTGCGAGATGAGGTGATCGACCGGCTTTGGAACACCATCGTTACTGCCGGGTGGGATGAACCGAAGCTGCGCGCGGAACGCTTCCAACGCATCGGCAGTTCGAACGTGCCGGCCCTTTGGGGAATGCGCGCGGCGCTGCAACTGGCGAATCAAATCGGGATGGAGAGGATCGAGAAGCGCCACAGGCAAATGGCGGACTACATTTTGAAAGAGATGGTGCAGCGCGGGGCGGAGTCCTGGACGTCGCCGGATGCGGCCCTGCGTTGCGCGATTGCGTCGGTCAATGTGGCGCCGATACAAATTACGGAAATCGAAAACTGGATGTGGAAGACGAAGAAAATCCGAATAAGGGGAGGCGGGCCGTCGAAGATCCGTCTGTCGACGCCGTACTACCTTCTGCGAAAGGACGTAGACAGATATTTGGCAGCTTTCGATGAGTATAAGAAAGAGAAAGCAGCAGCATGAAAATCCCCCCAAAGACAAGGCTTCTCCGCTAAGATAAAGGGAAGCGCTTCCGCCTAATCTGCCGTTGAAGCACGACCTTCGCTTCCTGACCGGGGTCAGAGGAAAGCATGGCGACCTCTCGCAAGATTCTTGTCGTCTCTGCGCTGGCATTGGGTTGCCACTTTGTCTCGCTAGCCGTTCATTCCGCGTTCGCCAGCAGCATCGTTGAATTTGTACTCATTATCTTGGCAGCGACCGCTTGTTTCCAGACGGCAAACCGCGCTTCTGGTTTCGCGCGCCGTTTCTGGCGGCTAATGGGCATCGCGTTTGCCCTCTACTCTGCCGGCCAAGTGCTAGCGACCTACTACGACAGCGTCCTGCACGCATCGCTGACGGAGTGGTGGCCAAGCGACATTCTTTTTCTGTATCACGTCGCGCCGATGGCCATGGCGCTCTTTCTGTCCGACGACAGCGCGGAGTCACGTGTCTACCGATGGCAGCGTTGGCTTGATTTCCTGCAAATCGGGATCGTCTCGTTCTCCGCCTACTTCTTTTTCCTTTATCTGCCTTTGCATTCAGTGCGGCGGCCGGAAGAAATTGACGCCCTCTATTGGTGGGTATTTACGTGGCGGAATTTCATTCTCGCGTTTACGTTTGTATTGAGGGCGGTGCTGACAAAGTCGCGACTAGTGAAGTCGCTGTTCGGGCGAATGGCCATTTTTCTGGTGCTTTTCGGAATCTGCGACTCGGTCTTCGTGTACGCCCAGACGTGGCAGGGCCTGAAATTCGGCACCTGGTACGAGCTGCTATGGACGATCCCCCGGATGTTGATGATATGGCTGGCGACCACCTGGGTTCCACCGAAAGAGCCGGAACCCGCACTCAAAGAAAGCTCATCGGAGTCCTTGCTGCTCGCGCAATTTGCGCATATCGCGTTCCCGCTTGTCGTTCTGGCGATGGCGACGTCAGCAATCGGCCAACAGTTGAAGCTTGCGGCGGTGGCGGTGTTGGCATCGTTCGGTTGTTCCAGCGTGCGATTGCTGCTGAGCCAACGTGCGCAGAGTGAACTGCTTGCGCAACAGAAACGCTCGGCGGAATCCTTGAGAACAGCAGAGGCAAAGTTCCGGGGCCTGCTGGAGTCCGCGCCGGACCCCATGGTGGTGGTGAATCGAGAAGGTAGAATCGTGCTGGTGAACGCGCAAGCAGAAGAGACGTTTGGGTACCGGCGAGAAGATATGTTGGGGCAGCCGATGGACATGTTGGTCCCCGAGAAGCTTCGGGAAAAGTGTTTGGAATATCAAGCCAAGTTCCTGGGAGAGCCGCGCAGGGCTTCCATGGGAGCAACCTTGGAGATCTACGGATTGCACCGGCATGGCAGCGAGTTCCCCGTGGAGATCAAGTTGAGCCTGTTGGAAACCGAAGAGGGCTTGTGGGGGTGCGCAGCGATCCGGGATCTGACCGAGCGGCGGAAACTGGAGCAGCAGTTCCGGCAAGCGCAAAAAATGGAGTCCATCGGGACGCTGGCGGGAGGGATCGCGCACGATTTCAATAACCTATTGACGGTCATCCTGAGCTACAGCAGTTCCCTTTCTGAAGAACTCCCAAAAGATTCGAGACACCGCCGCGCCGCGGAGCAAGTCCACGTGGCCGCGGAACGCGGGGCCGCCCTGACCAGCCAGATGCTGGCCTTCAGCCGGAAGCAGGTGTTTCAGTTGCGCGTCGTGAATCTCAACGACATCATCCGAAACTTGCTGAAGATGCTACAGAGGATCATCGGGGAACACATCGAGATCAAGATGGCGCTGGCGG
>DASQYT010000413.1:0-2340 GCA_035639075.1 Candidatus Elarobacter sp. | reverse complement strand
AAAGCCTATTTGTCAATTCTGTTTGCGGGAAGCTGCCGCTTTGAGCCGACGTGTTCGCGCTATGCCTACGAGGCCATTGAACGATTTGGCGTGGCGCGCGGAATATGGCTCGGGCTGAAGCGGCTGCTGCGCTGCCACCCTCTTTCGCGCAGATTTGGTTACGACCCGGTTCCGGAGAAATGGGAAGAGATGCCAACGAGTTCAACCTCATCAGAAGTTTTACATCCTGAGTCGCACTCATGAACGCTCCGGGACAAAAAGATAAGTTCACGCCGGAGCTGCGGATTCTGGTGGCTTCGCTGTTGTCCTTTGGCGTGATCATTCTCTGGGCAAGGTTTTTCGGACCGAAGCCGCAAATCCCGCCCACACAAACCAATCGCCCGGCGCAGACTGCTCCGGCCACTCCAGGTCCGGCGACATCACCGGCGGCGAATCCATCGCAGCCCGCTGCGGCGTCGGCAACCATCGCTCCTGCAAAGCAGGTGAACGTTGCGGCAAAGAACGATTCGCAGGAGCGCACCATCATCGTCGAGAATAATCTCTACCGCGTGGAGATTTCGAATCGTGGCGCGGTGGTGAAGAGTTGGCAGTTGAAAGGTTACATGGATGACGCCAAGCCGCAGGGTGTGCTCGACGTAGTGCATCCCGAGGCATCGCAACAAACCGGCGACTGGCCTTTCGCCGTCGTGCTCGATGATGAGCAGTTGCAGAATGCGGCAAACGGCGGACTATACAGAGCCTGGGTAAGTGAGCCCGGTCCTGCAGCGGAAACTCACGGCCAGGATTACTCGATTGTTCCCGCGAATCCGATCAAGGCTCCTTCTGGACTGGATTTCGTCTGGAGCGACGGCCACCTGGAAGTCACTAAGCACTTTCAATTTGATCACACGTATGTGGTTCGTGTGGAAACCTCCGCCAAGTTCAACGGCAATCCTATTAAGGCCGGTCTTGGCTGGCTCGGCGGCTTCGGTGATTTGACGGTGACGAACCCCGCGCCCGTGGAAACCGTGACGACGTACTACAGCGAGGGCGGAAAGATCACGAATTTTCCGCACAAGAAGTTGGACGGTCTGGACAAGTGGGGCCCCGGCTTGTGGCAAGGTGGAAAAGATTTCGTCGGCATTGAGGACCGTTACTTCACCGCGGCGTTTCTGCCGCCAATCGTAGGCCGCGGCGATGCCGTCCCGGTGCCGATGGGCGCGCTCGAAACTCGCTACTGGAAGGCGTCGCGCACCGTCAAGGTGAATGGACAAGACACGCTGGAACCGGTCCCGCAAGTAGCCGCCGCGGCAGCAGCGACGCAGCCGCTGGCCCTGCGCGTCTACGTTGGTCCAAAAGATTACGACGATTTGAAGAAGATGAATCCACCGCTGCACGGGCTGATCAATTTCGGTTGGCTGGAGTTTATCGCCGAGCCTCTTTTCCACGGCCTGAAATGGCTGCACACCTACATTCCCAACTGGGGATGGGCCATCGTTGTCCTGACGCTGGTCATCAATATGCTCCTGTTTCCGCTGCGCATTTCGAGCTACAAAACGACGCTAAAAATGCAGCGTGTAGCACCGGAAATCAAAACCATCCAGGAGAAGTACAAGAAATATTCGATGCGTGATCCGCGCAAAGCGGAGATGAACAAGGAAGTGATGGCCATCTACAGCCGCGAGGGCATCAATCCGGTGGGCGGCTGCTTCCAGATGTTCCTGCAAATGCCGGTGTGGTTCGGATTGAATACCGCGCTGCGCTACGCCATCGAGATGCGCCACGCGACTTGGCTGTGGGTTCTGGACCTTTCTGCAAAAGACCCCTATTACATTTTGCCGGTGCTGATGGGTGTGTCCATGTATCTGGTCTCGAAGATGACCCCGATGACGGCGACGGACCCGCAACAGCAGGCCATGATGAAGATCATGCCCATAACCATGGCGGGCATTTTCATGATTTCGCCGATTTCGAGCGGGCTGGCAGTGTATATTCTCACCAGCAGCGTGGTTGGCATCGCGCAGCAGTGGTATTTGAACCGCACCCATCCGGTGCCGGCTCCCGCGAAGCCCGTGCGCGGGAAAAAGTCTTAAGAAACATTTCAGAGAGGCGGAAGCGGTTCGCAACGTTCGAACGACCGATGGCTCAAGTACTCATCCGCGATGGGAAGTTAGACCGCCAGGCCGCTGCCGATGCCCTGCGCCAGTTTCTGGAGAACATCGTCCGCGTCTCCGGGCTCGAGCTAAAGGTGAACGTGCGGCCAATTGCTGCCGAGGGAGAAGGCTCGGGAGGCGACGCGGAAGTCCTCGCCGACATTGACGGCAAAGACAAAGAAATTCTCCTGGAGCACGGCGGCGAAGT
>DASQYT010000412.1:0-4192 GCA_035639075.1 Candidatus Elarobacter sp. | reverse complement strand
AATCAAATTCTCGTCACGAATCGCGGAGGATTTGCTAATGAAGTTTCTCAATTCGCTTCAGCCAATAGGGTTACTGGTCCTTCGACTGGTTCTTGCGCTGATTTTCTTCGCCCACGGCTACCCGAAGGTGGCGCACTCCGCCCCAGGCATGCAGGCTTTCTTCGTGGAGCACGGCTTGCCGGGATATTTCGTTTACATTTCGGGCGTGATGGAAGTGTTTGGCGCCGTTCTTTTGGCTTTGGGAGTGTTTACAAGAGTGACGGCGCTGCTTCTAGCCATCGAAATGGGCGTGGCCATTTGGAAGGTCCACAGTGCAGGGGGCTACCTGGCAGTGCACAATTACGAATTCCCGCTCGCGATGCTCGCCGCATGCTTCGCACTCGCCACGGTCGGCGCAGGCCGATTGTCTGTTGACCAGCCCCTGTTCGAAAGTAAAGGCAAGTAACGGTTCTTCGAAAACTAGGGGCCACAATACGGTGACCTATGCCTTTTTCGCCCGATAGTTTATTAAGGCAGCTAGATCGTACTGAAATCATCGACTGGGCACCGGAGTTGAAAAACGGAAGAGAGTCATACGTGTTTCTACTCGCCGCACTTAAGGAAGGCAAATTAAACGTAAGTCAAATTAGCACGCTTTACATGCTCTTTTTCGAATTCGTAATCACGGAGATAGCGCAGAAGTTCTGCAAGCTTTCATTGAATCTGTAAGTCACAAGGACAAGAAGGTCAGGTCGGAAGCCGCACAACTGGCAGTCGGTTTGGTCCGCCTGAATCGCATGTACGGTCGCGAGCCCCGAACTCTCTCGAATCACGATGAGGAGAAGTTGCGCAGAGCAAGGGCTAAAGGCCTAAGCCCTAAAGTGAGTAGACTGGTCGTTAATTTTCTTAAAGGGCTGTAACCGCACCCCTTTCATGAATATGAATAGGGACGTGATCCTTGCCCTCAGTCTAATAACTTCGCTTGTTCTTCGTCCCTGCGGTGGTAGACAGTTCCTCCGCCATATCGTACTATTCCGCTCCCCCGATACTTCTGACTCGGCTGGAGGTTTGTAAATGAAACGGTTGGTGCCTATTCCTTGTGGGTGTGCAGAACACCTGAAAAACGCGGAAGAGACTGGCTTCGGTTATCAGGTTGTTTCCGTGCAATTGAAGGATGCAAGAATTTTCGAGCAAGTGGTCATAAGCGAAGGCTGCATTATCGAGGTCCGCGGGTACAAGGAGATTCCTTTTTCGCCCGATGACGTGGCATCGGTGAGCGTCAATCACAAACTCTGGAATTTCAGGGACCAGTCCGACACGCGCGCCAAAAGCAGGGCTGCAACCGCCTAGCGTCTAAAATAAAGAACGCGTTGCGAATATACTTTCACCGTGGCATCTCTGCAGTCATTTTTGAATGAAAATCTAGCAAAGTCGCCGTTGCGAACCGCCTCTTGGCGGCGGTAATTTCTGTCACCCGTCCAAACACCAGATTTCGCTGGAAATCCAACATCAATTCGTTCTACACTTCAGCCAATTCCCTCAGGGCTCCCAGAAATCTCGGTCAAAACAGTCGGTCAAAGAGGAACCATGGCCACAGCCGTAGCACATCCGAGCAATCCCGCGAGACCTTCCGTTGGTCTGGCAGGCCGCCGTTACGAGGATCTATTCTTTTCGGCGATGGCCTTGCTTATCCTGGCAACGGTTTTTGTGGGTTTTGCGCGCACTTACTACCTCGCAGGAGTGTTCCAAGCGCCGCTGCCCAGCCTGATCATTCACCTGCACGGGGCGGCATTTTCCTGCTGGGTCCTCTTGCTCGTGACGCAAGCCTCGCTGGTTTCCGCCGGCCGCGTGGACATCCATCGCCGCCTCGGCATTGCAGGCTTCCTCCTGGCGTGTCTCATGGTAATCCTTGGAGTATTGGCGGCCACAGATGCGCTCGTTCGCAGTGGCGGCAATCCACACATGGATCCGAAAGTTTTTTACATCATCCCCATCACGGATATGCTGGTTTTTGCGACGCTGGTCTTTTTCGCCTTCCGGGCCCGCTTCAATCCGCCTGCGCACAAGCGCCTCATCCTCGTCGCCACGGTTGCATTGATGATCGCCGCCATCGCGCGTTGGCCCCTCGCCCTGGTTCACAGAAATCCGATCCGGTGAGCGGAATAAACCTCGGGCGATCCAGAAGCGAGTTCCGTCAATTCGCCCCGAATTCATCTCGGACATGATTTTTGCCGGTAGTCTAAGAAGTCACGGTCGCCGAAGTTGGTATTACTCCAGCCGGAGCCACGGGCAACACAATCCACAGAATGATGTAAGCAAGTCCGCCCGTCCCGGCAAAGAATACCGCCAGGAACCACAGGATTCGGACAATCGTGGGATCGAGATCGAAATAATCGGCCAGGCCGGCGCACACGCCCGCTATCTTTTTGTCCGTGCTCGAGCGCATCAGTTTCTTCTTGCCGCCCGTTGGGGGTGACAAGCCCGGCGAAGGAGTTTCCGGCTGCTTGGACCCGCAGTTGTAGCAAAACCGCGAACCGACGGCGATATCTTTCTGGCAGTTTACGCAAGTCATTGGGTCACCCCCACAGAGCGATTTCTCATGGCTTCCCTGTTCCTAATTACGCAAATGGGGTCGAAAAAGTTTCCTCGCGGCAATAGTCTAATTCCAAACGGCTCAATACTCCAGAAGCTGCTTTACGGCTGCCGCAATGTGGCTTGTCTGCGGCAGAATCACGTCCTCCAGCTTCGGCTGGTACGCGCAGAAGGTATCTACCGCGGCAACGCGACGCACCGGAGCGTCCAAGTCCTCGAAAAGTTCATCCGCAATCCGGGCAGCGATTTCCGCTCCATAGCCCCAGCTCAACATGTCCTCGTAAGCCACGATGACCCGGTGCGTCTTGCGGACCGTCGCGGCAATCGCCTCCCAGTCATACGGCGATAGCGAACGCAAGTCGATGATCTCGACTGAAATGCCTTCGCGCTCCAACTGCGCCGCCGCAACTTCCGCACGATGCACAACAGCGCCGTAAGTAATGATGCTGAGGTCGGCGCCTTCCTTCACCATTCGCGCTTTGCCGAAAGGAATCGTAAAATCCGGCCCGGGATTTTCCGAGCGGTTGTATGGCTGGCGATACAGATGTTTGTGCTCGAGGAACATCACCGGGTCGTCGCAGCGGATCGCGGTGCGCAAAAGACCCGCTACATCGAGCGCCGTCGAAGGCATCACCACGCGCAGCCCAGGACAGTGCGTGAAAATCGATTCGCCACTTTGGCTGTGATACACACCGCCGCCGGTTAAATACCCGCCGATCGCCACACGAAGCACCACCGGCGCCTTGAACGCTCCATTCGAACGCCAGCGCATGACGCAAAGTTCATCGCGAATCTGCATCATGGCCGGCCAGATGTAATCGAAAAACTGGATTTCCGCCACGGGCTTCAAACCGCGCGTAGCCATCCCCACCGCCCGTCCGACAATACTGGCTTCCGCTAGCGGCGTATTAAACACTCGGTCGTGGCCGTACTTGCGCTGCAATCCCGCGGTAGCCTTGAAGACGCCGCCCTTCCCCTTTACGTGCTTCAGATTGTCTTCGCGGCTGGCGTCGGCCACGTCTTCCCCAAAAACGGTAATGCGCTCGTCGCGCGCCATTTCGTCGGAGAGCGTCAGCGCGACTATTTCGACCATGGTCTTCGGCGCGCCACGCAATTGAGGTTCCGCTTCAAATGCAGCGGACGTTGGATCCACGTCCGGCGAATACACATTCATTCGAATCGAATCTATCGACGGCTCTTCCGCGGCCAGCGCATGGTCGGCGGCATCGCGCACTTCATTGTCGATTTCCGCTTCCAGGGTCTCGATCTGTTTCTGGTCCAGAATGCCTTCGCGCACCAGAAAAAGTGCGAACTTGGAAATGGGATCGCGGCGCGCCTCTTCCTCGCGCTCTTCGGGGGACTTGTACAGTTTTTCGTCGTCGGAAAGCGAATGCGAATACGGGCGAGTGACATGGGCATGAATCAGCGCGGGCCCGCGGCGCTCGCGGCAATACTCCACCGCTTCCTTGCATACGGAATAGCTTTCGATCGGATCAGTCCCGTCGCATTCCGCCACGTGCAGCCCGGGAAATCCTCGCACTAGTTTCGAGATGCTGCCTCCGGCAGTCTGCACTTCAATTGGAACGGAGATGGCATAGCCGTTGTCTTCGACGAGGTACAA
>DASQYT010000411.1:0-22717 GCA_035639075.1 Candidatus Elarobacter sp. | reverse complement strand
ACAGCACGACACTGGTGGAAGTCCAACTCCATACCGGGCGAACGCATCAGATTCGAGTGCACTTCGCGGCGCTGAAACATTCGGTAGTGGGCGATACGCTGTACGGCGCGGCGCGGGAGTTGCGGATAGGAAAGCTCGATTTACCTCCTCTCGGGCGAAATTTTCTGCATGCCGCAAAGCTGGGATTCGCGCAGCCACGGACCGGCGCATGGATCGAAGTTCGCGCGGAGTTGCCGGCAGAATTGCGCGATTACTTGAAGAAACTTTGCAATGCCGCGGGGGAATCGCAGAGCCGAATTGACGCTGCGCTGGCGGGATACCTATAATCGATGCACATGCGACGGATCATTACTTCAATCTTTTTGGCGCTGGCGCTGCTGCTACTTCCACTGACCGACCGCGCGCAGCAGGCTTCGTCTGACAAGCCCCAAGCATCCTCGCCGGAGGCGAAGCCCCGGGCGCCCGCAACGGCGCAGGCCGCCGCGCCGAAGCAAGATCCTGCGCAGCAAAGCGATCAAACGATCAAGTCGGTCGTCAACCTCGTCGACGTTCTTTTCACCGTGCTAAACCGCCGCAACAAACTTGTCCCAGAACTCGAAAGGAGCGACTTCAAAATCTGGGACGACAAGTTCCCGCAGGAAATCCGTTACTTCAGCAAGCAGTCCGATTTGCCGCTGCGCATCGGCATGCTGTTGGATACCTCCAACAGCATCCGCGACCGCATCAAGTTCGAGCAGGACGCTTCGATCAATTTTCTGTTTAGCGTGCTGCGCCGCAATAAAGATGAAGCATTTGTGATGACTTTCGACGACGAGCCGCAAATCGTGCAGGCCTTCACCGGCGATGCGGGAGCATTGCGCGACCAGATCACCAAGACGCGCGCGGGCGGCGGCACGGCGATTTACGACGCGATTTACGAAGCGTGCGTGAAGGAGCTGAGCCATCCGCCGCGCCCACCGGGCGATCAGCCGGACGTGGTGCGCCGCGTGATGATTCTCATCAGCGATGGCGAGGACAATTTATCGACGCACACGCGCACGGACGCCATCGAAATGGCGCAACGCACCAGCGTGGTCATTTACAGCATCAGCACCAGCACGCAGTGGGTTTCCCTCTCGCAGACCGATCCGAGCAAGGCGGCCGACCGCAAGTATCACCTGACAGACGGTGACAAGATTCTCCAGGATCTCGCGGAGGAAACCGGCGGCCGGGCGTTTTTTCCTTATCACGTTGACGATCTGGACCAATCTTTTCAGGACATCGGCGACGAACTGCGCAACCAGTATTCCATCGCCTACCTTCCGACGAACTACGTTATGGATGGCCGCTACCATAAAATCCGCATCGAGGTGCCCGATCATAAGGGCTACCAGGTGCGCGCACGCCGCGGCTATTTCGCCCGCGCCAACACGCCGGCCACGCCAACTGCTCCCAGCGGCACGATTCAGTAAAGTTTTTTGAAAGTATTTTTGCGCTGCGCGATTCGAAAGTCAGCTTAATTATTAGCGGGGAATATTGCGGAGCAGGACGGCGTCGGAATCGGCGTGGCCCCGTCCAACCGCGAGCGTGCCGTCCTTCGAATATCCATACCCGCCGATTTTTTCCGAAGTGAAGCGCGTGAGCTGACGGCGCGCCGATCCATCCAGTGGCTGCACCCACAGATTGTCGACACCCTTTTCCCGCACCGCATAGAGGATCGCCTTACCGGAGGGCATGAACGCCAGGCTGGGGAGGGCGCGGGAATCAAATTCGAAGGAAGATTTTTTTCCATCCAAAAGAGAATACAATACGAGCATAACGGTGTGATCCGCTTCGCGTGCTTCGAATGTGGCGACAGTTTTGCGGTCGGGAGAAAGGTCGTAAGGTTCGGAGGGGGACTGAATAATTGTTTCGGGTGCGCCGCCGTCGATGGGAATGCGCTTGAGAAAATGATTCTCAGCGGCGTCGATGAAGTACAGCCATTTACCGTCATGCGAACAGACCGGCACACGATCGTTGACGCCAAAAGTAAGACGCAAAAGGTTTGCGCCATTTGAATCGACACGCCAAAGATTGGTTTCGGCGCCGCCGGACCGGCCGATACTTCGAAAGACGACATAGCGCCCCTGGCCGCACGAGGCGACCTGGTCCACCGCATATTTCGGGTCGGAGAAAATGACGCGGTCTCCGCCAGATGGATTGACCAGGCGGATGTCGGTGCCCTGGATAAGAAGAACTTGAGAGTCAGGAGTCAAGTCCCAACTCCGAATAGGCAGAGTTGAAGGTAATTTCAGCGGATTGAAGTTCTCGAGCGAGCCCGCGGGCGCGATCTCCACCTGGTATTTTGCCTGGCTCTGATTGGCAGCGATGGATTGGCCATCCGCGGAAAGGCTGGGATGAAAGTAGTCGTTGGTATCTGTGGTCAAGAGACGGAAGGCGCCGTCAGGGAAGGAAACGATGCCAATTTGTCTGCGCCTAAACCCAGTTTCCGCCATGGCGGCAGAGACGAGGAGACCGGTCATGTCCGGGAGCCAGACCGGCTCGTTATAGAGGCGATCCTTGGCAATGGCTACCTGCTTCATTGAACCGCTCGCGACGTCCACGGCGAGGAATCCGCCGATATCCTGTGGCGTAGGCTGGACGATGGGAATCACGATAGTTTTTCCATCGGGAGACCAAGCAAGGGTCAGGTTATCGACGTGAAGTTCCTTGTGATGGAAGAGATCACGTTCGAGTGTGCCATCGCGCCGAGCAATCTTGAGGTCAGCCACATGGGAATCGCCATGTTGGTGCAAGTAGGCGAAGCGCTGGCCATCTGGTGAAAACGAGATGGGACTGTCCACGTCTTTTATGAGCAGGCGCGGAGTTCCCCCGAGCATGGGGGCGTCATAGAGGGAAGCGATGGCTTGCTCAGAATCGTCGCGGCGGACGCAATAAATGTAATTGCCGTCGGGCGAAAACGTGAGGCCGCTGTAGCGCGTGGCGGCAGGCGTGATGACTTGCGTGTTGCTTCCCGTAGGAATGTGCCGGAGCCAGAGGGATTGCAGGCCATTCTCATCGAGAACATGAAGCAAGTATTTTCCATCGGGGGAAATTCTGGAGAGGAACACGTGCCCGTTGTTGGTGAGATTTTCGGTGGACATTTGTGCGACGGGCAAGACTTTTTTGCTTGGCAAGAGGGAGTAGATGCCGAACGCAGCGGCGACGAGCAGCAAGAGAACGGCCCCCAGCACGAGGCCTGTGCCGAATTTGTTCTTGGTCGCGGCGGCGATGAGGATGGAGCTGCTTGAGGGCGCGCGCGGAGACTCAGCGGGAGTGACGGCGGGCGCGGATGATTGGGCGGGGATGCGTGTTGAAGAAGACGTGACGGGAGCGGCTTTGCCGGTGTCCAATTCGCGCTGGAGACGTTTTAGGTCGGCACGGATTTCCGCGGCGACCTGGTAACGCACGTCGCGATCTTTTTCCAGGGCTTTGTTGAGGATGCGCTCGAGTTCGGCGGGTGTGCCGGGATTCAGGGCGACCGGAGCTACGGGAGCGCTGTGCAGAATGTTGTCGAAGACGACGGCGCTGGTGCTGCCGGGGAAGGGAAGCTTGCCCGTGGTCAATTGATAGAGCACGCCGCCGAGCGAGAAGAGATCGCTTCGAGCGTCGAGTTCCTCGCCGCGCGCTTGTTCAGGAGACATGTAGGAGATGGTGCCGACGGCGGTGCCGGGGCTGGTGAGGACGAGAGTTTCGGAGTCGCCAATCGTTTCGCCACCCAGGCCAGCATGATGTTCGGGGAGAAGCTTGGCGAGACCAAAATCGAGGATTTTGACGGTGCCGCGTTCGGTGACGAAAATGTTGGCGGGCTTGATGTCGCGATGGATGATGCCCTTTTTGTGGGCAGAGTCAAGAGCGTCGGCGAGCTGGACGCCGATGTCGATGGTGCGCGAAATGGGAAGGGAGCCGGCGGGGATGAGTTTGTCGAGGGTTTGGCCTTCGAGCAGCTCCATAGCGATGAATGTTCGGCCATCGTGTTCTTCGATGGCGTGAATCGTGCAAATGCCGGGATGATTGAGCGCGGAAGCCGCGCGGGCTTCACGGAGGAAACGCTCGAGGGCTTGTTCGTCGCGATGCGTGGCCTCCGGAAGAAACTTCAGGGCCACACGGCGGCCGAGCTTGGTGTCTTCGGCTTCGTAGACGACGCCCATGCCGCCTTTGCCGAGCTGGCGGAGAATGCGGTAATGGGCGATGGTTTCGTTGAGCATGAGTGAGGAATGAAGAAAGGATGGTAGACGGTCGGAGGATTGGGGTCAATTCGTGGTGTGTTATACAATGCTCGGCGCTTCCGCCTCTAAAATCGTGAGAGGAGATTTTGACCTCATGATCTGCAATAACACACACCGGATCTTACAAAGCAATGTTAGTTCCACACGAAACAAATATCGATCCAACCAAATGGCATATAGCGGGCACTTGTTCGTTGCGATTCTGTTGTTGATTGTGTGTGCGCCGGTCGCACACGGGCAGACGCAGGACGTCACAAGCAAACTGAGCGGTTTTGACTCCTACATGGAGCAGGTCCTGAAGGATTGGAACACGCCAGGGATTGGCGTGGGCATCGTGGTCAACGACAAACTGGTTTTCGCCAAGGGCTACGGCTATCGCGACTATGAGAAGAAGCTGCCCTTCACGGCGACGTCGCTGTGCCAGATTGCCTCGAACTCAAAACTGTTCACCGCCGTTTCCGCGGGCATGCTCGTCGAAGAAGGGAAGCTGACTTGGGACAAGCCGGTGCGCGAATCCGTGCCGGCGATTCAGTTTTACAACGACCAGCTCAACAACAACGTTACGCTGCGCGACATGCTCTCGCACCGCACAGGAGTGACGCGGCACGATTTGATCTGGTTCAGGTCGCCCTTCACGAGGAAGGAACTCTTCGAAAAGTTGAAGTATCTCGAACCGCAAGAACCGATGCGGGAAACGTTCCTCTACAACAACCTGATGTACGCGGCTGCTGGCGAAATCATCGAATTAAAATCCGGGAAGCGCTGGGAGGAGTTCGTGCGCGAGAGGATTTTCTCGCCGCTTGGTATGAACGCGACGGCCTTCATGATTTCCGATATGACGCAGCATGCGGACCACGGCGTTCCCTACCGCGAAAAGCGTGACTCGTTTGAGCTATACAAAATTCCTTATTATGAGGACACCGAGGGCGTGGCTCCGGCGGGCGCCATCATTTCCAATATCGATGAACTGTCGCATTGGCTGATTGCGCTGATGAACGACGGTAAATACAACGGCAAACAAGTCCTGCCGGCGAGTGTCCTCAAAGCCACCTTGCAACCGGCCATTGGTTTGCCAAACACCCTTGGGGAAGCGCTAGGATTTTGGGAGCTGCTCAATCCAGCTTATGGCATGGGGCGGCAAACCGCGGCTTATCGCGGCCATCTGCTTACCTATCACGGCGGTGACCTTCCCGGTTTCCATTCGCAGGTTTCCTTCATGCCCAACGACAAGATTGGCGTGATTGTTCTGGTGATCAGCGATCATAGCGCTCCGTTGTACAACATCGTCAGCTACAACGTATACGAGCGGCTTCTTGGCATGGACCAGACGCCCTGGAGCCAGCGCCAGCTCCAACAGCGGCTCGCGGGAAAGAAAGCAGGCACGGAAGCGCGCGCGAAGGCCGGTGGCGAGCGTGTTCCAAACACCAAGCCATCTCATTCGCTGGCGGACTACGCCGGCGATTATGAGAATGCGGCTTACGGCATCCTGAAAATCGGGCTTAAGAGCGACGCGCTGCAATTCGGTTTTCACGCGTTCGATTTTCCGCTGAGCCACTTTCACTACGATCGCTTTGACACGCCCGATGACGAGCAATACGGCAAGTTTTCCGTCAATTTCCGGACGAATCCGCAAGGTGATATTGATGGCGCCGTGATATCACTGGATCAGGCGGAAGTTGTATTCACACGCAAGCCCGAAACGCTGGACCCGGCGCTGCTCGAAAAGCTTGCGGGTGGATACATGACTCCGACCAAGGTGAAATTTGAAGTCCTTTATCAGCCGGGAGCCGGTCTCTCGCTTGCTTTCCCGGGCGGACCTCCCATCAAGCTGATTCCACTCAAGGGGCTCAAATTCAGAACCCCGCAGTTTGCCGACATCGTCTATGAGTTTGTCATGGAGAACCGCAAAGTGACCGCGCTGAAGCAGCGCAACCCGTCCGGTGAATTCACGTTCCCGCGCCAATAAGCGCGGAAATGAACTGACAACGCGCAGTAATAGCGGCCGCGGGACTAAATGGCCCGCGCGTGCTCAAGAACCCGTCGAAGAATAAACTCCAAGTCACTCCAGACTAGAGGGATGTCGCGCCTTATCCAGGCGTCTTATGCAGGGACAAGAATAATGCTTGACATATTCCTATATAGGAATGTATTGTGAGGGCATGGCACGAGCGGCGACAACTTCGGATGCATTCAACGCGGTGGCCGAGCCGCGGCGTCGGGCTATCCTGAACTACCTGGCGATGCAGGAGCGGCCCGTCGGTGAGATTGTGGATTCGCTGGGGTTGGAGCAGCCTTCGGTATCCAAGCACTTGCGGGTGTTGCTCGAAGTGGGCCTGGTTAGTGTGCGGCGCGACGGCCGCCGCATGCTCTATCGAACCAACGCAGAAGCGATCCGGCCGCTTCACGAGTGGACGGAAACGTTCGAGCGATTCTGGCGTCACCAATTGAGCCGGGTCAAGGAGCGCGCCGAAGGGAAAAGCAATCCGCCAAAGGATTCGGGCCCGAACTTCATTCCACGGAGGAAAAATGATTTCGACAGCAACAAGAATTGAGGATTTGACGCTAGGCATCACGGAAGAAATCCACGTGCGTGCATCGTTAGACGACACGTTCACGGCTCTGCTGGAGCAGTTGGGGCCGTACAACGGAGCTGAGAGCGGGCCCATGCCGATGAAGCTCGAGGCTTGGCCGGGCGGCAGGTGGTACCGCGACCTGGGCGACAATAACGGGCACTTCTGGGGAGTAGTGCAGGCCATCAAGCGGCCGACCTTGCTCGAAATCACGGGGCCGTTGTTTATGTCCTATCCGGTTGTTTCCAACGTGCAGTACCGCTTGAGCGAGAAAGATAGCGGAACACTGATCAGCTTCCATCACACGGCGCTTGGACTGATTCTGGACGATCACCGCAAAGGAGTTACGGGTGGCTGGAGGCACATCAACGAAGGTGTCAGGAAGCGGGCGGAGGCGGCGCGTCCGCGGTGAGCGCGGCTGTCGAGAAAGGGGATATTTTATGTGCCCGGCGTGTATTGCGAGTGCGACTATGGTGCTCGCAAGCGTCATGTCGACGGGTGGATTAACCGCGCTTGTCCTGAAGGTTAGGGCGAACAAGGGCGCAAAGAATTCCGTTCAACACACAAATCCAAAGGAGGAAACATGGGCCAAGTAACCAACGAGCAGGTGAATCTGATGTTGCGGCTGTACGAGGAGCGGCGCGAGCCTAGGTTGAGAGAAGCGCGCGACTGGTTCTCGGCAAACTTCCACGTGAAAACAGCCGACGACTTGATACGCGTGTGTCCTCCCGGCAGCAAGGAAAACACGTACATGCGCATGGTGCTGGGTTACTGGGAGATGGTGGCCAGCATCGTGAACCGCGGGCTGATCGACGAAGAGTTCTTCTTCGAAAGCAACGGGGAACAGTGGGTTGTCTGGGAACAGGTGAAGCTCGTGATCGGCGCGTGGCGCGCCATGTTCAGCAGTCCGAACTTCCTCGCCAACCTCGAGACGCAGTGCAATCACCTGGAGGCCTGGAGAGAAAAGCGCAGCCCAGGATCCAACGAAGCCATCCGCAAAGTGCTCGCGCAAATGCAACAGGCAACGCAAGCACAAAAGGCGCAGGCCGCCGCCAGCTAGAACCGCAGTTCGCACGGTTATCGGTAACAGCCAGTGGATGCGGAGCTCGGCCGAAGCTCGGCCGAGCTTCCGCATTCACGTGGCCCAAGACTATCTTCGGTGAGAGTAGACAAGCAGGAGAGGAGAATCAGGCATGGCAACGAGAGCGATGGAACATCCAAAAGTCGTGTCGCCCGCGGAATGGCTGGCCGCACGCAAGGAATTGCTAAAGAAGGAGAAGGAATTCTCGCGGCTTCGCGACCAGTTGAGCAAGCAGCGCCGCGAACTGCCTTGGGAGAAAGTTGAGAAGGTTTACGTCTTCGATGGGCCAAAAGGCAAGGAGACGCTCGCGGATCTTTTCGCTGGCAGAAACCAGCTGATCATGTATCACTTCATGTTGGGTCCAGGGTGGGCGGAAGGCTGCCCAAGCTGCTCGTTCATCTCGGATCATATTGACGGAAGCGTTGTGCACCTTGCGGCGCGCGACGTCAGGCTGGCGGTCGTCTCGCGGGCGCCGCTGGCGGAGATCGAAGCGTTCAAGAAGCGGATGGGCTGGCGGTTCCATTGGGTGTCGTCGCACGGCAGCGAATTCAACTATGACTACCAGGTGTCGATGAAGAAGGATGAGCTGGGAAAAGGCGAAGTCTACTACAACTACGGAATGCAGCAATTCCCCAGCGAGGAACGCCCCGGGACGAGCGTGTTTTACAAAGACGCGGCCGGCAATATCTTTCACACCTATTCAAGCTATGCTCGCGGACTGGACATCCTCATCGGCGCGTACAACTGGCTGGATATCACGCCAAAGGGCCGCGACGAAGAAGGACTAAAACATACGATGGCCTGGGTGCGGCATCACGACAAGTACGATGAGGAGTACAAGGTAGACGCGAAGGCCGAATACGTGCAACCGGCCAAAGCCGCGGACGCTGCAGGCAGTTGTTGCGAGCATCATTGATCGCGAAGCTTTCGGATTGCACGCAAGCACGATCGGGCGGCGATGCTGACCCGTACTTCTTCAGAAGGAGTCTGCGTCAGCTTTGCCGCCCACGACTTCGGAAGGCTCACTCTTTAGGCGCGTAGTATCCCCTGCGGGCGAGAGCTTTCAATTCTTTGTCGGCCGTTTCCACTTTGATTTTGCGGAATTTCCCATCGTGTGCCGGGTTTGTTGGGTAGTAGCCGAGCGTGTATTGGTCACGCAACTCCTCGGCGATCTGGTCGAACGCTTCCTGCAAGTGCTTCATCGACCCCACGTCAATGACCCTGCCACCGGTTTCCTCGGCTATTTTTTTGGCGACGTCAGGCCTCGTGCCGTAACCGGGATCGTGGACCAGCAGGATGTGAATCACCGCATCCGTGCGCTCGGCGACTTCGATGGCTTCCTTTAGCTCTACTTTGCTCCCTTGATCGTCTGCGTCGGTGATGATCACCAGCGCCTTGCGGCCCGCCTCGGTCGCCAGCTTTTCGGTGCACGCGACCCAAACAGCGTCGTAGAAGGCCGTTCCGCGCAAGCCGCGAGTCCGCGATTCGGGCGGCAGCGGCCCCGCATTGACCATGCTTACGTTCGGAGCGTTGATGCGCGCGCTGCGGATGGCACGGTCAAGCTGCGCTCGGTCATCGGTAAAATCGGAAAGCAGGTCTACGTCGGTCCCGAACGAAATCACCATGGCTTCGTCGCCCTTGCGGAGGACTTGGTTCAGAAAGCCCGTGGCAGCTTCCTGCTCGGCGGGCAGACGATTCTCCTCGCTAAGGCTGGTATCGATGAGCAAGCCAAGGGTGATGGGCAGAGCTCTCTCATTCGAGAAGAAGGCGATCTTCTGCTCCTGGTCGTCTTCGAGGACACGGAAGTCTTCTTTCTTGAGGGAAGGCATGATGTGCTTTTTCTTATCTCGGACGGTCGCGAAAATGTTTACGAGGTTCACTTGGCTCTTGATCACCGGCGGTGCTTGCGCGGCAGGCTCCTGCGACGTGGCGGGAATCGATAAACTCGCCGCAACCGTTGCCGTCACACAGTGCATCAAAAGCTTATGCATCGATTGCATGTATACTTTCCTCAGCGAGAGATGCCCGGCTGTAAGAATGCCGCGGGGTTACTGCCGCCCTGTAGGATGCCGCGAAGCGGTGCGATGGATGCGTGACCGAAATCGCCGGCGCGGATAATCTCAATAGGAAGTTTGGCTTGAGGACTATGAAAAGTCTACGAAAAACGGTGTGGATGGCTGGAGCGCTGTTCGTGTCTGCGTGCTTTGCCTATCTTGGCGCGCAAACCACGGAGCAAAGTGCTCCTCCTGCAACGCAGGAACAGGGCTCTCCGGCGCCCGCTCAACAAGGCGGTCCAGCCACCATCCGCATTCCTGTTAACCAGGTCATCGTCCCAGTCACCGTTAAAGATGGAGCCGGCCGGCTCGTTCCCGACCTTCGCCGGGATGAATTTCGCGTCTTCGAGGATAACGTCGAGCAAAAAATCGCTTCCTTTATTGCCGAGCCGATTGCCATCTCCATGGTTGTGCTGATTGATAATGACCTGAATTCCAGGGACGCCAAGCAGGTAGAGCAAAGTCTCCGCGCGATTGTTGCCGGACTGAGTCTGACTGATGAAGCCTGGGTTTGCCGCTTCGACCAGCGCTTTCACCCCGGCAAAGGTTTTCTCAGCGATCAGGACAAGCTCCTCATCGAGCTAAAACGGACACGTCTGGACGAGGAACCGTCTGCTGGCTCTTCGAGCGCGGCCATCGCCAATAGCCCTTCGATTAACGGACATTCCGCCACGGGGGACGCGCCGAATATGACCGGCCCCACGTTGAACATCAAGGGCCAGCCGACCAAAGCTTTGGACGACGCGGTCTACGCCGCGGCCCAGTTGCTGAAAGACCGTGATCCGGAGCGCCAGCGTCGGAAGATTATTTTTTTGATTTCCGATGGCGTTAACGGGCCAAAGTTCAATGCGAACAATTACGATACCGTGCTGAAGGAACTGCTTCGTTACAACATTACCGTTTACGGAATTGGCGTGGGCAGCGCTTATTTCGAACGAAGATTCGAACGCCTTTCCAAATACGCGCACGATACGGGAGGCGATGTCTACTATGGAATGAAGAGCCGGGCCATGGAGGAGCTATACGCCCGAGTTACGGAAGAGGCTCGCAACCAATACACGCTGGCCTACGCTCCCAGCGGAACGGACCGCGGCCTGGAATATCATTCCATCGAGGTCCGTGTGAGGCGCGAAGGCTTGACCATCCTGACCCGCGAGGGGTACTACGCTGGGGCGACGCCGAGATAGCCTCGGTTTTTTCTTGCAAATTATCTTGACTCTTGCACGCACCACTCGTATATGAGGTCGGAGGCGAGTAGCTGGCGGTGACGCTGGTTGTCTGCCCAGACTGAGGAGGGAATCCGCATGAAGAAAAAGACTAAGACTAAGAAGGACGAGAAAAAAGCCCCAAAGAAAAAGAAATAAGTGATCTCCAACAAGATTTTGCAGCTTGGGCGCCCTGACGCAGGTTGGGGCGCCTCTTCTTTTTTGCCTTAGTCGCGAAGGAAGAGGCGATTCGGTCAGGTCTTGCCCACCGCAACAGCTTCAACTGTTCCCGGTAGTCCTTCCGTTGCGCGTTCGCGAAGATACAGAAACAACGGGAAGGCCAGGCTCACCCCAACTGCGCATAGACCGGCAATCGGGAGCCAACGGAACCGCAGCCGGAGCCGTCGTCCCTCGATACGCATAAACACCAAGAGGACTATGGAAGAGATGAGGATGTCCAGACCGAAAAACGCGCTGATTCGGTTGGCGAAGAGCTGGCGTACCAGCAGCCCGAGCGACAGTCCATTCTCCATGACCCACGGAACGAATTGCGAGTAGGGGATCGCCGCGCCCAGAAAGCAAAGGAGCAAATAAATATTTTTGCGGTTCATAGGATATTCTCCAATTCGGCGAGCGTTGGGAGGCTCATGGAAACTCTTTCAAAATCTGCTCAAGCGCTCAGCGTTTCTTCATGCGCCGGACAGATAGGCCGGTAGGCACAATTGCGGCAGATGAAGCCCCGCCTCGTGGGGAATTCTCCGGCGCGTATGTCTGCTGCGGCTTCTTGCACAACTTTCTGCGCTTCATTCAATTGTTTCGCGTCTCGCGTGGTTTCCTGCCGCTGATTGTTCTGCAAATAATGAAACGCCAGCCGCACCGGGTTCAGCTCAAGAATTTCTTTGGCCGCCAGCGCATACAGGCTCAACTGTAAATCTTTCTTGGCATCCACATCCTTTTTCGGACGTCCAGTCTTGTAATCAACGATTTCCACGTCGCGCTTGTTCCCCAAGGAATTGATCTGGTCGATGCGCCCCTTGATGATCACGTCGTTGTCGAGGGGCAATTCGAATCCTCTCTCTTGCGCCAGAGTTTCCGGGGGCTCCTCCATCATGCCGGCATGGAACCCTCGTAACTGCTCGATCCCGTCCTTCTTGTATTCCTCTTCCTGATATGCGTCTTCAAATCCCTTCGAATTCCATTCCGTCTCAAAAATTCTCTGTACTTCTTCGAACGGCAGCTTCACGCCTTTGCGGAGTTGATCCACAAAACGTTTGATCGTCGTGTGCATGACGGCCCCAAAACTCATTGCCGCCTTTGGCCCTTCCCGCAGGGACCACAAATATCCGAACAGGTATCGTTGCGGGCAGGTCCGGTAACCGCTCAGGGCTGAAGGGCTGAGCGTCAGCGGCTCCGGTGAAGGCGGGTGAAACTCCTCCGCCCAATCCGCGATCCGCGAAAAAATCTTTGCCGATCCTTCGGCGGCCGGAAAAAGCTCCGAATCTTCCCAAAGGTTTTCCTGTACCCCATCATCTCTTCCAGCCCGAGGCAGCTTTGGCATGAGTTGGCGGACATCTTGCCGTTTTATGGCCGGATCCATCACGATGTCTTCGATGAACACGGGCACTTTTCCTTTTTTCTCTGTCACCGTTGTGATGGTGAGCCGGTCTTCCGCTCGCGTCAGGGCCACGTAAAACAGCCGCCGCTCTTCCTGGATATGAAACTGCTCCGCGGGAGCGCCCTCTTTCATAAGCTCCACCGGGAATTCGAATACGCGTGGTCGCTCGGTGGCCGGAAAGGCGCGGTTGTTCACGCGCAATAGAAACACCTGCGGAAACTCCAGGCCTTTCGCTCCATGAACGGTCATCAACTGAACTGCGTCTGGAGGCGCGTCGTCTTCCAGGCTCACGACTCCGCCCGCCTGAGCGTAATAATCCAAATACTCGATAAATTCCGGCAGGTCGCGCGTTTCGCTTTTCGGTTCCCACTCCTTCATGAATTCCGCCAGCCGTTTGACGTATTTTCGGTCGTGCTGCTTCGCGCGCTGCGGAATCTCCAGCCACTCCGTCAGAGCTCCCAGAATCTCTCGTGCCGTGGAGCGCTTCAGCGTTTTTCTCTGCGAAGAAATAAATTCCACCAGTTCCCCGAGCGCCGCATGCGAGCGGTCGAACGCCAGTTGCCCCTGGGGCAGTTGCAGAAGGTCGTAGATTGCCTTTTTCTCTTTTCGCGCGCGCTCCGCCAGGCGCACTAAATCCGCCGCTTCCAAGTGCCATGCCGGCGCTGCCAGCACACGCGCGCAGGCGATGTCGTCGTACGGCGCGGCGATCAGCCGCAGGTACGTGAGCACGTCCCTTACCAGCGGATGCTCCAGGATGGAAAGTCTCGTGATTACAAAAGGAATCTTTCGCCGCGATAGCTCTTCCACTAAATGATCCCGGTGCGCATGCTGGCGGTACAACACCGCAAAATCCTTCCAGCGCCGCCCTGCTCCATGAATGCGCTCCAGTTCGCTCGCCACCCATCGCGCTTCTTCTTCGGGAGTCGCCAGCTCCACGATGCGGATTTTTTCGCCAGGAGGTTTGTTTGGCGAGAGGACTTTCTTTGGAAAGTCGGCGCTTACGGCGTTTTGCCCGATCACTTGCATCGCCACGCGCAGGATGTTCGGTGTCGAGCGATAATTTTCCGTCAGCGCGACGCGGAACCGTGTAGAGTCCTGGCCTTCTTTCCATCCCGCAAATCGCTCCAGGAATAATTTGAAACTCCCGAACGAAGCGCCGCGGAACCGGTAAATCGCCTGGTCGTTGTCGCCGACCGCGACGATATTCTTCGCCCGCCCGGCCAGCAGCTCCAGCAGTCGAAGCTGTGCGATGTTGGTATCTTGAAATTCATCTACCAGGATGTAGCGGTATTTGTTTTGTAGCCCATTGCGCAGTTGAGTGTCTTGCTCTAAGAGCGCAACCGCGCTGGTGATCAGCGAGCCAAAGGAAACGCGGTTCTTTTCGCGAAGCAATTCCTCGCTGGCTCGATAGGCGCGCGCTAGTTCCTGCTGGAGCGCCACCGTCTCCAGCCGTTCCGCGAGCGTATCTTCGTCCAGCGTTTCCCGTTCGGCCTCCAGGCGCGCCGCCAGCCCGTCGGCATACCGCTGATAGTCTTCGCCGGACACCAATTCGTCCTGGCAGCGCGAAAAAAACTCCACGAAATCGTTCAGGAATTGCCCGGGGTCGGCCAATCTCCGGTATTTTTCCAGACGCAGCCGCCGCAGGTTGCGCCGCAGCAGGATCCAGTGATCGAACTCGTCCAGCATGACACGTTGGGGGTCGGCTTCCGCCAGCAGCGCTTCGCAGAAGGAATGAAACGTCGCCAGCGTCACCGCTTTGCCGCGCTCGCCTGTGGCCTTCACCACGCGGGCTTTCATTTCGCCGGCGGCCTTTTTCGTGAATGTCAGCCCGAGAATATTCTCGCCGGAGAGCGAGTCGTCCGATTGCAGCAGCTGCCGGATGCGCTCGGTGATGACGCGCGTTTTTCCGGTTCCCGCGCCGGCAATCACCAGCAGCGGCCCTTCGCCGTGCGTGATCGCACGCCTTTGCGCGTCATTCAGCTTCAGCCCGCTCTCTTCCAGCGGCGCCATGTCAAACAGCGTGGCCATGATTCAGGCAGAGTATCGGATTGCGAGGCGAAGGGGAAGCGAAGATTGCAGAACTTTAGTCCATCCCTAACGTTGCGACTTCTCCCCGGCGGAAACCTGCTTGTTGAACTCGCCCGACTTCCGCTTTGGAATCGTAAGTGATTGCCACTTGTCGCCGGCGAAGTGCCGCGCGAGATAAACAATTTGCCCCACATGATAGGAATAATGAGCGACCTGGCGGTTGACTGCTTGCATCACGGAATGCGGCTCTGTCCGAATTGTCACTGTTCGCGACGCGTCCGTATCAGTGAGCGGTTCGAGCGCATCGAACAAATATTTCCACCCGCGCTCCCATAGTTCCATCAATTCCGCGCGCGTCGCTGGCGGTTCTTCAAATTCCGTATCGCGGTTGCGGTCCGGTTTCTCTCCATCGGTGGTCAGAAAATCCGTCCAGCGCGACCGCATGTTGCCAGCCAGGTGTTTTACGATGATGGCGATAGAATTCGATTCCGCATCCACCACAGTGAAGATCCCTTCGTCCGGACACTGCACCATCGCGCGCTCGCCCAGCTTCTTGTAGTAACGAAAAAGGTCGATGGAATCCTTCAAGTAGGATGTCGTCAACTGGTGCGCCATAGCGCCATTTTCTACCGTGGACGGAACTTGTCAACCTCCGCCTTCATTTTTGACGCGCACGTCAATTTTCATTCATCGCAGGCAACCGAGCGCCTCGCTCGCGCAACGAAACAGAGCACAAGTTGAGCCGCCCGAAGAACGGTTTCGAGCGATGAAAAAGAAATGCTTGACAATTCGCTTTTTGTTCGCCTAATATCGCTGCGCTGAAATCTCGAATTTCACAACGGAGGTTCGTATGACCATTGGACAAACCATGCTGTCCGAATTCGACGAGGAGATGAAAAACACCCGCAAAGTCCTGGAACGCTGTCCCGATGAAAAGTGGAACTGGAAGCCCCACGAAAAATCCGGCACGCTCGGCTGGCTCGCCGCCCACGTCGGCACTGTCCCTGAGTGGATCACCATGACCATCAATACGGAAGAACTCGATTACGCCCCCGTTGGCGGCCCCGCCTTTGAGCCGCCGAAAATCACGAACCGGAAGGAACTCCTGGCTGCTTTTGATAAAGGCGCAATCGAAGCCCGCGCTGCACTCGCCAAAGTCAGTGACGCTGACATGGCGAAAGGTTGGAAACTGCTGGCAGGTGGCCAGGAGATCTTCACCATGCCGCGTGTCGCGTGCATTCGCGGCATGTGCCTCAACCATCTCATCCATCATCGCGCCCAGCTCACGGTTTACTTCCGGCTCATCGGAGTTCCCGTGCCGGGCCTCTACGGTCCCAGCGCGGATGAAAGCCAGCCGGGCGCGGCCGAAGCTGCGGCTCATTGAGCCCAGAATGATGTGTCCGGGGGCGGAGGATGCTCCGCCCGCGGAGTCCTTTTTGCCACGACAGCCTCCTTCATCGCATCGCGCTATAATAGTGTGCGTCTCTCCTCTGGAGGCGCGTCATGACCACGGAAACCCCCGTCATTCTCTCCGCTGTTCGAACGCCCATCGGCAAATTCCAAGGTGGCCTCGCCGGATTCTCCGCGCCCGAGCTCGGCGGCAAGATCGTCGCCGAAGCGATTCGCCGCGCCGGCCTCGATTCGAACCAAATTGATGAAGCGATCCTCGGCAATGTAGTGCAAGCGGGCCTCGGACAGAATCCCGCGCGCCAAGCCGCGCTCAAAGGCGGCTGCAATCCCCGTGTCGCTGCCATGACCATCAACAAAGTTTGCGGCTCAGGACTCAAAGCCGTGGCGCTGGCTGCGCAAGCCGTGCAGCTCGGCGAGTCGGAAATCGTAGTCGCCGGCGGTATGGAGTCGATGTCGAATTGTCCGTATCTTTTGCCGCAAGCGCGCACGGGTTACCGCATCGGCGATGGAAAAATTGTCGACTCCATGATCAATGACGGACTCTGGGACGCTTACGAAAACTTTCACATGGGCATGACCGGCGAACTCGTCGCCGAAAAATACGGCATCTCGCGCGAAGAGCAGGATCGCTTTGGGTTCCAGAGCCACCAGAAAGCAGTGCGCGCCCGCAAGTCCTGTTTTTTCGAAGCGCAAATCCTCCCCATTGAAGTGCCGCAAAAAAAAGGCGAGCCGCTCGTTATCAAGTACGACGAATCACCGCGTGAAGACACTTCGATGGAAGCACTGGCGAAATTGAAGCCCGCGTTCAAAAGAGATGGCACCGTTACCGCAGGCAACGCACCCGGCACCAATGACGGCGCGGCAGCATTGATTGTGACGAGCGAGCGTAATGCTTCACGCCTTGGCAAGCAGCCTATCGCGCGCATCGTCGCGCAAGCCGTCAGCGGCGTCGAGCCTAAGTGGGTGATGATGGCGCCCGTTGAGGCCGTCGAAAAGCTCCTCACGAAGACAGGCTGGAACCGCGACAAAGATGTTGATTTGGTCGAGCTGAACGAAGCCTTTTCCGTCGCGGCCATCGCCGTCACGCGCCAACTCAAACTCAATCCCGAAAAAGTAAACGTCAACGGCGGCGCGGTGGCGCTCGGTCACCCGATAGGCGCGAGCGGCGCGCGTATTCTCGTTACATTGCTCTATGAATTGCAGCGCCGCAACCTGAAGCGCGGCATCGCCGCACTCTGCCTCGGCGGTGGGAATGCTGTCGCCCTCGCCGTCGAACGTTTCTAATTGTCGAAATTATTTTTTACTGGACGAGCGTGCTTTGGCTGGCCACGCATTTCCACTGGCCGTTCTGCTTGATCCACGTGTCCGTGAATCGCGCTCGCCGCGTGTACGGTTTTCCCTTGGCCATTCCCGTTTCGCGGTACACGCCCGAAACTACACCCGCGTTGCTGTACACATGAACCTTCATGCCCTCGTCGTACATGTGCTCGGGAGTCGAGCTGGGGTTGGCAACGGATCGCAGGTATTCCGCTCTAGTCTTGAGTGAGCCGTCGTAATCCACATAAACGAGCGTGTCGTCGAAGAGCGAAGCAATGGCTCCGGCGTCGCGTCCCATTTCCGCCTGATTCCAGGAGCGTTCCAGTTGGATGAGCTGAGTTTCGTCGTCTGCCGCTTTGGCGCGGTCCTGGATCAGCATCGCGAACGCGAACGAAGTAATCGCCAGGAGCAGCAAGATTCTTCTCATGAGGACTTTCCTCCACCTGCTAAACGTTACGGCAACAATGCTATCGGCCACTTCGTCCGTCAAGGAGAAAGGGCGCTAAGGAAGCGGCGAAGTAACAGCCTGCCAAAATGCTTGGAAAATTCTCAGGCGCATGCCGCCACATATCTTCTCTGGACCGGGAATACACCTTGTGGCAAGATGCGAGCCGCTCATTCCGCATAAGCCGTGTCTCGGAAGATTATTCGGGTATTTACCTGACTGGAATTTCGAGCATGGCAAGAATAGAGTACCGCAGGGCGGGGAGGGTGGTTTCCACGCCCGGTCGGTGTTCAAGAAAACAGGGTCGTTGTCCGGGAAAACAGGTCGGCCCGGGAACCAGCTTTCATTCTTCTCGCGATGGGGTGACGTATGATCAATTCCTTCCGCAAATGGATTCTCGCAGTGTGCTTGGCCTTGCTCGTTTCGCAGGGGTTGCTCGCGCAATCAGACCTCGGCAAAATCTCAGGTTTTATCAAGGATCCGTCGGGCGCAACGATCGCCAACGCCAAGGTTACGATACGAAACAACACGGGCATCGAACGCCAAACAACGACGAACGATTCCGGATACTACGTCGTTACGAATGTGCCGCCAGGTCTCTACACCATGATTGCGGAGGCAACTGGCTTCCAGAGATACGAAACTTCAAACAACAAGCTCGATCCGAGCGCAGATCTGGTCATTGACGCGACTCTGACCGTAGGCACCGCTAGCCAAACGGTCGAAGTCTCTGCATCGGCGGTCCAGCTTCAGACGGAATCCGCGGCCGTGCAAAAGCTGGTCACGCGGGAGCAGATTGACTCGCTTGAGTTGAACGGGAGAAACCCAATTGGCCTCGCCGCGCTGATGCCTGGTGCACGCTCTGGAACGCTTGCAAACCTCACCTTCGCTTTCAGCCAGGGTCCAGCGAATTTTAACGGCTCGAGAAACCCGGAGAATCTGATTACTTACGACGGTGCTCCAGCTACCCGCACACGTTCCAACGGCACCAGCCTGGGCGCTGCGGATGTGGACTCCACACAGGAAGTCGAGATACTGGGTACGAATTACCCTGCGGAGTACGGCCGCACGTCTGGTGCGCAAATTCGCATTGTCACTAAGACTGGCACGCAGGACTTCCACGGTGCCGCCTATGAATACCTTAAGAACGACGCTTTCAACGCCAACACCTGGGCGCGCAACGCGAATGCTCTGACAGGGCATGTGGCGCCGCTTAAGTACAACCAGTTTGGGTACAACCTCGGCGGCCCGTTCTACATCCCCGGCAAATTCAACACCGATAAGAAAAAGGTCTTCTTCTACTGGGGCGAGGAATGGGTCAAGTACCACTTTCTCGAATCAGGTTCATCGGTGGGTTCGGCTGGTCTGCTGACGGTTCCGACGCTCAAGATGCGCTCTGGTGACTTCAGCGAATTGCTTGACCCGAACAATCCCTTCGTCACTCGCACGGTAGTAAATCCAGCAGATCCCACGAAGACTAAAATCAAGGTTCCCGTGTACGTAACGGATCCACAATCGCCGGCGGCTTCGCAATGCGGCCAAGTCATTTCCTACGGTCCTCCGGTCGTCCAGAACACCAACGGATGTTTCGCTGGCAATTTGATCCCGTCAACTCGGCTTAGCCCCAATGGCATCGGCATTCTGAATGCGTGGCCGGTTCCCACACAGTTAACCCCCGCCACCTTCATCGGCGGCAACGGCAACTGGTTCGCCGCGAAGCTGCACACGTTCGACCAGCGCAAGGACACCGCCGGTGTGGATGTAAACCTGACCGAGAAGCAGCGCCTAAGGTTTCACGCCATGAATTACGCATACCTGGAGTATCAACCTCTCGATGGCAACACCGATCGCACGCCAAAGTTTTTTAATCGTCCCAACAAGACCGGCTCGCTCAACCATACGTGGACGCTGAACCCCAAAATGGTGAATGAGGTTCTTATCAGTGCCAGCGAGGACGTCGTGTTGATACCCGTAGACACGGCGAATTTCTTTGATCGAACCAAGGCGTGCGCACAATCCACCGTGCCATGCAGTCTCAATTACCCCTACATATTTCCGACTGGGAAACTGCTTCCGAACCGCATCCCAACGGTGAATTTGTCCAACTTCTCGGGACTGAGCGGCGGGCCGTATCCGTCGCACTCCGCGGGTCCCATCTATGACATATCGGACAGCTTTACCTGGATAAAAGGAAATCACACCCTGAAATTCGGTGGTCTTTGGGAACGCTCCGGCGAAAACGACAATGACGAGATAAACGTACAGGCTTGCCCGACTTGCACCAACAACCAGAATGGCCAATTCCTGTTTACCGATGGCCGGGCCGGCGGGACGGGAGTGGCGGTTGCCAACGCCGCTTTGGGCCTGTTCGACACGTATTCCGAAATCGGCCATCGTGCCTACACCATCTTTCGCGCCAATATGTGGGAGTCATTCGCGCAAGACTCCTGGAAGACGAGGCAGAATCTGACTCTCACCTTTGGCCTTCGTTATTCCATAATCGTTCCCTATCATGCCCTGTGGGGGAATATGATCGTCTTTGACCCGCGCTTTTATGATTCGTCCAAAGCTGTTACAGTCAGCCCGACAACCGGCCTCATCCAAGGCACGGTTGATCCGAAGACAGGGCTTATTGCCGGTACCGGGGCGGATACGCTTAACGGCATGGTCATTCCCGGCAGCGGATTCCCCTCTTCCGCAATAAAGCACTTTCCGGAAGCCGACGCGAGCCAGTTCGACTTCAGCCGTCTGTTTCGCGGCGTTTCCGACCATTACTCCGACATTCAATGGGGTGAGATCCAGCCTCGTCTCGGCATTGCCTACCAGTTGAATAAGAGGACTGTGTTTCGCGTTGGCGCGGGTCGGTACACGACACGCTTGGGCGTGAGCGACTCGATTTTTCTCGGTGGGAATCCGCCGTTCCAGCCGAACGCCAGCATCAGCAACGGCTTGGCAGATAACCCCGGAGCTGGCGGCGGAGCCAACGTTCCGCTGGTGGTCACAACGCAGAGCAAAGCCTTTAAGCCCCCTGAATCGTGGGCCTGGAATGTAACCTACGAGCGCGAGATGTTCTGGAAGTCGCTCGTAAGCGTGGGATATGTAGCGCGTCGCGGCGTGCATCTGCAGCGCGAGGCCGACATCAACCAGCCGACGACAGCAGTCGTGGCGGCAAACCCATGCCTTCTGCCAGGGGCGGCAAACCCCTGTAAACGCGACGCTTTCCGCCCATATCAGGGCTTCGGTTCTATTCGGCAAACGGACAATGTGGCCAACTCGATGTACAACGCGCTCCAGGTGGCCTGGAACCGCCGGTACTCGGGGGGGCTGCAGTTCGGCGTGTCCTATACCCTATCCAAAAGCATGGACAATGGCTCGAACCAGCGTGACGTTGTCCCCGATACATATGACATAAGCATGCTATGGGGCCCGTCGGAATTCGACGCCCGTCACATCTTGGTGTTCAACTACCTCTACGACCTGCCATTCTTCAAGAACCACTCGACGCTGGGCGGTAAGCTGCTGGGCGGATGGCAAATCAGTGGCGTAACACAGTTTCAGACCGGCTTACCCTGCAGTGTGGCGGGCCCCACGGACTACACCGGAGTGGGTCTGGACTCCAACTTCGGTTGCGGTCAGAACGGCCAGTACTGGGTCGTCAGCGGCACTCCAAAAATCATCGGGACTTTCGGTGCCAACGGCCAGTGGTTCGACACCTCGGTCTTTACCATACCGGCTACCGGAACGTTTAATACGCAGCGCGTGCGCAACCTCGTCTACCAGCCTGGATTCCAGAACTGGAACCTCGGATTGTTCAAGTCCTTTCCGATTACCGAGAAAACAGGGCTGCAGTTCCGCGCCGAGGCGTACAACTTCATCAACCACCCGAATTGGTGCGGTGGCAGCGGTTGCAGCGGGACAACCAATATTGGCCTCAACCCCACCAGCCTCTCCACGTTCGGGAAAGTACTCACCAAGGGAGGCGGTGTTGGCGGCGGCGAGCGGAACCTGCAGCTCTCGCTGCGCGCCTATTTCTAGCTGCTTCGAAATAGGTCCGCCGAAATACGATTGCAGTTTCTACCTGTGCACGGCGCTAGGCCGTTCCCTGCGCGGGAATCTCGGTGGTGTTCACTGCTGATTTCAGATCGCTGCCGCAGTAGGGGCAGAACTTGTCGGATTCCGCGATTTCGCGCTTGCACTGCGGGCACGAAGGATGCAAGTTGCACTTGCAGTTGGGGCAGAAGTTGAAGCGCGCGCCGACTGTGTTTCCGCACTGCGGACAAGGATACGGCAGCGGCTCGCGCATCAGAAAATAAATCACGAATCCGATGAATCCCCACGCGGGCAGAAGAATAAGCACCAGAATTGTCCACAGCGCGGCGCTCATTCCGCGGCGTGAAGCATCGCGGTTGACGTACGCGATCATGAAAATCATCACCGCCATGCAAAGGCTGGCTGCGGTGACGATTCCTGCCAGAGCCAACGAGGCCAGCGTCGGGTTATCCCGCAGTTCCGGCGGAAAAATCTGGTCCCCGCGCTGAGGCGCGCTCATGTTCACCAGAAAAGCGATTGCTTGCGCGGCGAGGAAGAGCACAATCACCAGAATAATCAGCCATCGGGGAATAATTCCAAACTCTTGCCAGAAGCGCAGATTTTCTTTCCGCCGCCGAAGGCGAATCAGACGCTTTCTCTCGTTGAATGAATCGGTCACGCGTTGCTGGTAGTCAGACATTCTTTTCTCTCTCCAC
>DASQYT010000410.1:0-3046 GCA_035639075.1 Candidatus Elarobacter sp. | reverse complement strand
GCGGAGACGACGGTCTTGCGACATGGCGCGATCGACGTGACCACCCGTTTCCTGCCAAAACCGTTCTCATTGAAAATGCTAGCCAAGAAAATCCGCGAAGTGCTGGATGCTCCCCTCCCGGCCGCTCTGGCTTCCTTGTCCACGCCGTAGTTCCTCAGCTATCTCGTATAATCGTTCTCCGGAACCCGCATGAGCCTGTCTGTCGCCTCACAGCGTCTTCATTCCAATTTCGACTCACAGGCTTCAGCCGCACCGCCTGTAACTTTTCGAGCTACTTCTCTGATCGTCATCTTTTTCCTTTGGGCGGCGGTTTATGTAGCAGGCATGTTCACTCCGGCGCTGCTCGACGATGCCGATACCGTTCACGCAGAAGCTGCACGCGAAATGGTGCAGCGGCATGACTGGGTGACGCTCTATGTGAATGGGATTCGTTACCTTGAAAAAGCTCCGCTCATGTATTGGGGAGTTGCGACCAGTTACGTCTTGTTCGGCGTGCATGACTGGAGCACGCGTCTTCCGCTGATGCTCGGGATTCTTGCCTGGCTGCTGGCGGCTTACGCGCTCGGACGCTATGCCTACGGCGAACGCGGCGGATTGTATTCCGCCATCGTGCTGGCTACTGCCCTTGGCCCTTATCTTTTCACCCGGTTTCTTATTCCCGACACACTTGTCGGCTTGTGGTTGATCCTCGGCTTTTATTTTTTTCTTCGATCGCTCGAAGAAGATCCGCCTTCGCGGCTCACCTGCTGGGGCTTGGCGGCAACGTGTGGGCTGAATGTGCTCACCAAAGGATTAATTGGTTTCGTCTTCCCCGCCGCGGTAATTGGGCTTTACTTGATTCTCACCGGCAATCTTCGCCACTTGCTGCGGCTCCGTCTTGTTTCGAGCTCATTGATTTTCCTGGCGATCGCGGCGCCCTGGCACGTGTTGGCGGCGTTGCGCAATCCTGATCAAGGACCGATCCGCGGGTTTCTTTGGTTTTATTTCATCAATGAGCACGTCCTCCGCTATTTGAACAAGCGCGTGCCCCGCGACTATGACACTGTGCCGTTGCTTCTGTTCTGGGCGTTGCTTCTGGTTTGGCTTGTTCCCTGGATCGCATTTTTACTGCAGGCGCTACGGCAAGTTCCCACGCGCTGGAGACAGATACGGTCGCAACTCGACCGTGAAGGCCGTGCCAACCTACTTTTCATGCTCTGGGCGCTCGTGATTGTCGTGTTCTTCAGCTTTTCTACGCGGCAGGAGTATTACACCGTTCCTGCCATTCCTGCTATTGCTCTGCTGGTCGGAGGATGGCTCAAGCGCGAGATCCAGTCGCCCGCCAATAGCTACGATCGCCGCGCCGGAGTAATTTCTTCCACTGTTCTTTTCGCATTGGGCATACTCGTACTCTCAGTCGGAATGTTTTTCGTCGCGTACTCAAGACCACCCGCCCCTGGCATGGATATTTCTGAACTGCTCACCAAAAATCCTGCGGAGTACAAACTCTCCTTCGGCCATTTACTCGATCTTACGCCGCAGTCTCTCGGCGCCTTTCGCTGGCCGCTATTCGGATTTTCGTTCGCCTTTTTCATTGGAACCGGGCTGAATTGGCTTCTACGCCGCCGCGGCCGCCTCGCCCACGCAAACATTGTCTTGGCTCTGATGATGGTTGCCGTGCTCGCCTGTGTGCACTCCGGATACGTAACTTTCTCGCCTACCCTTACGTCAAAACCTCTTGCACTCGCTATTAAGCAGCATTACCGTCCGGGAGACATCGTCGTCGTAGGTGGGGACTACGCAGCCGCTTCCAGCCTGAACTTTTATGCAAATGTCCACTTGCTCGTGCTGCACCAGCCGCAAGCGATTCTGTGGTACGGTTCTCAATTTCCAGACGCTCCGAAAGTATGGGAGACGCAATCTTCGTTCGATTCGCTGTGGTCTGGGCCGCAGCGAGTGTTCCTTTGGACGGACCACAAGGACCCACCCGAACTGCGCGGCGCGCAACGCTACCTGCTCGCCAGCAGCGGCGGCAAATCCATCCTCACGAATCAGCCCGTAGGAAACTGACCCACCAAACTCCCCATTTATAATCCTCCGAGATCATGTGGTACGCCCTCTTAGCCCTGGCGCTGTTTGGCACAGCCAGTTCGACAGTTTTTCTGATCCTCGCGCTCGTTGCCGCACGTCGCTATCGCCGCTACGCTGAAAATGCCAGCCGCAGCGCCAACGCTGTTCCGGAATCCACTCTGCCTCCCGTAACCTTGCTGAAACCGGTTCACGGAATGGAGCCTCGCCTGCACGAGAATCTGGAGAGCTTCTTCCGCCAGAACTATCCCGACTTCGAAATCATCTTCGGCGCCCGCTCCGCTGATAATGCCGCGCTCACCGTGGTTGACGAACTACGCGCCCTTTATCCCAACGTCAGGTGCAAGATCGTTCTTTCCGGTCCACCCACTTGGCCAAACGCCAAAGTTTTCTCCCTGGACAAAATGATTGCGCTCTCAAGAAACGATTATTTTGTCATTAGCGATAGCGATGTCGAGGTTGGCCCCGACTTCCTGCGCAACGTGGTCCCTCCGTTGCTGAATCCCAGAAACGGTCTCCTAACATGTGTTTACCGGGGTGTTCCTGCCCGTAGCTTCTGGTCATCGCTTGAAGCGCTGGGCATGTCGGTTGAGATGACGTCCGGAGTCCTACTCGCTGACATGCTGGAGGGAATGCGCTTCGCGCTCGGCGCGGTTATCGCCACCAACCGCCAAGCCCTGGAGAAAATCGGCGGTATCGCCGCCACAGCCGACTATTACTCGGATGATTTTGTACTTGGAAATCTGGTTTGGGCGGCCGGCTATAACATCGTGCTCTCGCATTACGTCGTAGACCACGTGCTGATTCCCAGCTCCTTCCTTCGCACATTTGGCCATCAGGTTCGTTGGATGAAAAGCACTCGCTATTCGCGCCCCCGCGGACATCTGGGAAGCGGCCTTACGTTCGCAGTGCCATTCGGACTGCTAGGCCTGATCTCTGCCACTGCGCTTGGGCATCCAGTGGTCGGCATTGCTCTGCT
>DASQYT010000409.1:0-6516 GCA_035639075.1 Candidatus Elarobacter sp. | reverse complement strand
GCCGAGGAGCTCGCGTCGCAAGCCGAAGCCTTGCAGGATATGATCAGCTTTTTCCGCGTCAGTTCTCTTGATCACCGCGCTGGCAAGAAGCGCAAGGCCGACAAGCCTCATTCCCAGGACACCGCCGGCCACGATAGCCACGGTTCCTCCACGCATGCAGGAAAGCCAAACGGCGATTACGCCGAGTCATTCGCCCGTATCTAATTCGCGGAGGAACTCATGGAAATCAAAGAGAAAGAAGAAGTCATCCAACAGCAATACTTGACCTTTTTCCTCGCGGATGAGGAATACGCCATCAACATTCAGCGCGTAAAAGAAATCATCGAGTACACCACCGTCACCAAGGTGCCCAAAGTGCCCGAGTGGATTCGTGGCGTCATCAATCTGCGCGGCAACGTCGTTCCCGTTGTCGATCTCACCGTCCGCTTCGGTCTCAAGGAGCGCCCGGTAAGCAAGACGACCTGCATCGTCATCGTTGAAATCGAGCAGGACTCCGAGCGCGCTGTGATGGGCGTGATCGCCGATGCCGTCAACCAGGTTATCGATCTCGCTCCCAAGGACATCGAAGAGCCGCCCGCATTCGGCACCCGCGTGCGCTTGGAATATCTCTTTGGAATGGGCAAACTCGGCAAGAAGTTTGCCCTCATCTTGAACATCGACAGCGTCTTGAGTAACACCGAGCTGTTGACCGTTTCCACTCTTCAGTCGTCCACCGTTAATGCGTCGGTGGACGCAGGCGAAATCGCCGGGGGCCACCCAGAGGCGACGTAATGCACTCCGGAGAAGTGCCCGCGCATTCGTCGTTAGTGTTGCCTAAGCCGATTCCGGATCTCGCGGCGGAAGAGTTCCATCTTTTCCAGGCCCTCGTCCTCCGCGAATCCGGAATCCACTTGGGCGCCAAGAACCGCGCCATGTTGGTCAGCCGTTTATGGAAGAGATTGCGCGCCCTGGAATTGAACTCCTTCGCTTCCTACTACCGGCGCGTGAAGGCCGATCCTCAGGAAATGGTGCTGATGCTCGATTGCATTTGCACCAACGAAACCCATTTCTTCCGCGAACCCGCTGCTTTCGATTGTCTCCGCACGCGCGTTTTCCCCGAATGGGCGGCAGACGCCGACGCTGGCAAACGCGGCAAGACTCTGCGAGTTTGGAGCGCGGCATGTTCCACCGGCGAAGAAGCCTATTCACTGGCGATGGCGCTGCTCACATATTTTCCTCCAGCTGCCGGCTGGAAGATCGAAGTTCTTGGAACGGATCTCTCCACCAAGGTTTTGGCCCGGGCCTCCGCTGGCGTCTGGCCCGTCGAGAAAATTTCCGGCGTTCCGGTCGAATATCAGCGCAACTTCCTTCTGAAGGGCTTTGGCCCGGAAAAAGGCAAAATCAAGGCGGTCGAAGAACTCCGCCAAGTCGTTCGGTTTCAGCGGCTCAATCTCACGCGGGAACCCTATACCGTCACCGGCCCGTTGGATCTGATTTTCTGCCGTAATGTGTTGATCTATTTTCAGTGGGAAACAAAAATAAAAGTTGTCGACTCTCTTGGAAAACACTTATCCCCTACTGGATATCTGTTCCTCGGCCATGCGGAAAGCCTCCATGGCGTCGCCGACAAGTTACAGTTCGTTGCACCGAAAGTGTTCCCGTCGCTGAGGAGTCCTATGGCCCGCGGTGGGGCCCAGTGCATTCTGCAGCGCCGCGATCATACAGTTCGCGACTGAGTGACTTGCTTGCAGTTCCGCGCGCCGTTGCTGTTCGACGCCGGGTTTCATGAATAGGAAAAAACGTGAGCTCCGACAAGCATCGCGATTTCGTAGAGACTCTCACCGCCAACGCTCCGGGTGACTCCGGTGTCTTGAATGTCCTCGTCGTGGATGATTCCGCCATCGTGCGCCAAGTGCTGGGGTCCGTGCTCTCCGAGAAGCGTGGATTCTGTGTCAACGTGGCTGCCGATCCCTTCATCGCCATGGACAAAATGAAGAAATTCCCGCCCAACGTCATTCTTCTCGATCTGGAAATGCCGAGGATGGATGGCCTCACGTTTCTAGAGAAGGTCATGTCCCAGAATCCGGTGCCTGTCGTCATTTGTTCTGAACTCACCGGCCCCAGAACCGAAGCGGCCATCCGCGCTCTGGAAATCGGAGCGGTGGATATCATCACTAAACCGAAAGTGGGGATCCGTGGGTTCCTCGAAGAATCCGCCGTTCTGCTCGAAGATACCGTTCGCGCTGCGGCGACTGCCCGCGTAAGCAAATTTCGCAGGCTCCGCAAAGATTCCTCGCGCCATCATTCCGCCGATGTTGTGATTCCTTCCGTTGTCCTGCCGCAATCTTCGCAGCAACGGGAAAAGATTATCGCCATGGGCGCCTCCACAGGAGGCACAGAAGCTTTGCTCCAGGTTTTCGAACAGATGCCTCAGGATTGTCCGGGAATCGTCGCCGTTCAGCATATGCCCGAGGGCTTCACGGCGGCGTTCGCCACTCGCCTCAACGGCATTTGCCGCATCGAAGTCAAAGAAGCCGCTGACGGCGACAAAGTCGTTCCTGGGCGCGCCTATATTGCTCCCGGCAACCGGCACACGCTTGTCCGCCGCCTCGGTCCCAGCTATTTTCTCGAAGTGCGTGACGGTTCCTTGGTCTCCCGGCACCGCCCCAGCGTCAATGTGCTGTTCCGCTCCGTGGCGCAAGCTGCAGGAGCCAGTGCCGTCGGCGTTTTGATGACCGGCATGGGCGACGATGGCGCAGACGGCCTCCTCGAGATGAAACAGGCAGAAGCCCTCACCATTGCCCAGGATGAAGCCAGTTCCGTGGTATTCGGCATGCCCCGAGAAGCCATTCTTCGCGGTGCCGTGAATGAAGTTCTGTCGCTGGCCAAGATCCCCGCCGCGATTTTACGAAATACTTCCGCCCGAAAATCCTGACCCGGCATGCCGTTATGATGGCGGAGTACCGGCGCTCGTGTGTCGTACTCGTGGTAGCTTGCCGACACATTATCGCAATAGCGGAAGCCGTCTAATTCTCAGTCCGTTCTCGTTACCGACACCATTGCTCCTCGAGCGAGATCATCCCTGCAAATCTCCAAAACGCTCACCAGTAGACGCGCAAGATCCTCTGCACGTTGCCCTTCGATACGAACGCGAATGACGGAAGGGCTGGATGCTCCAGACAGCGCCAGCAGAACGTGGAAGTCGGCATCCAAAGTCACCACGGTCCAGGAGCCTGATCCGCAAAGTCCAGGATTCTCGCGTCACTCGCTTTCGCGAGCCCTATTTCTCCCACATGGACCGACTCGATCCCAACTCTCTGAAGGTGTGAAACTGTAGAACGCGGTAGGCCTTGATCGAGCAGCAGCTTCATCGAGCGTATGGCAACGGCAGCACCTTGTCGTCAATCAAGGCAGAGGCAAAAGCTAGCGCTTGCCGGATGTCCTCGTCTTCTAGCTCAGGGTATTCACGCTTGAGCTCAGCGCGATCCGGGTAGATCGCGAGTGCCTCGAGAACGCGGCGGACAGTAAGGCGGAGATCGCGGATGCAGGGCTCGCCGTTCATCCGAGCAGGATCAATCGTGATTCGTTCGAGCTTTTCCATCTGCTCCGCCTTCTCCGGACCTCGGGAACAAGTCCTTAGCAGGTCTTGCCACGACACAGTCCATCTCTGAGAATACCCGACTACCCCCCTCGGTAAGCAACAGTTTGCAAGAAATAATCCCCTTGCCGTTCTAACTCAGAGTACCGGCAGTCGTATGCCGCGCTCTTTCTATGAGGAGACCATTTTATGGGACAACCATCTTCATCCTGCGCGCCATCCTATGCACTCAATAGCACGTTCCGTCCCCGCGTCGTCCAACAAATTCACCCCCCGGTTCATCTTGCAGATGAGGAGGCTACTTGTATGCCCGCACGAATTGCATCGTTTCTCACCTGGGGAAAAGGGTCCCGATTGAGGCTCTTGGGTTCTCTCCTTGTTTTCCTATTTATTTCTGCGGCCAGCTGCTCGGCCCAAACGGCTGCTCATTCACCGGGTTGGGTCGTCTTGCCCGTTGAAGAATACCGGACTCTTCATGCGAGAGCTTATCCCACCGAACGCGAACCGGAGCCGCCTCCCGTCGAAGCTACTCTCACGCGGGTTGACTATGATCTTCGCATCGATGGTGAACTCGCTTCCGGCCGGGCGAGCCTCACGGTCGATGTCCTGAAAGATGGCTGGGTGCGTGTTCCGGTTCCGGTAGGTCTTCTCGTTCGCGAAGCCCGGCTCGACGGTAAGCTCGTTTCTCTCGTTCCCAGCGCCGGTGGCAAAGCGGGCGGCCAGCTCTCCGCGCTCCTCTCTCATTCGGGCCACGCGGTCTTGCTGCTGGATATCGCTATTCCTGTGTCGTCCATAAACGGTGAGGAAAGTATCACTCTGCCTTCAACCATCTCCGGCGTGACGCGCGCGTCCGTTCAACTTCCTCGCCAGGGTGTTGACGTCCGGCTCACCGGTGGCCTCCTCTCGGAAAAATCCGAATCCGCGGCGGAAAGCAAGTGGATCGCTTATGGGCGCGGGAACGAAGCGCTCACCTTTGCTTGGCGCAGGAAGACCGAGGACCATCGCGCCACGCTCCCCCTACGCATGCGCGGATTGCTGACGCAACTCCTCGGCCTCGGCGAAGATTCAACTTCCATCAACGCCGAAATAAGTCTTGAGGTAACGCAAGGCGCTGCGCGCGTCGCAAGAATTCAAGTCCCCGACAAAGTCACTATCAACCAGGTTCTGGGCGCGATGGTGGCCGATTGGGAAGTGAAAGCCAACGAACTCTCCGTTACGTTTCTAGAACCCGTCGAGCAAAATGCGCGATTCGTCGTGACCGGAGAAACACGCAGCCCTCGCGAAGGACAAATCGACATTCCACTCCTTCGTCTACTCAATACCGAGCGCGAAACCGGTGGTGTTGCCGTGGAAGTTCTTGGCGCGGGGGAAATCAAGGATCTCAAGTCCGAAGGGCTCGATAACGCCGATGCGACGGACCTTGGGGAAATGGTTTCGAATCGCCAGTCACCATCGCTCGCGGCATTTCGTTTTCGCGCCGGCGATGCGAATCTGCCGCGCGCGCTCAGCTTGAAGGTGGCGCGGTACACACCTCAAGCAGTTCTCTTGGCCAACGTCTCCGAAGCTCGCTACCAGGTGCTGATTAGCAGCCAGGGGAAAACGCTTGTCCAGGCGTGCTACGCCGTTCGAAACAACCAGCGCAATTTTCTCAAGATCACTTTGCCATCCGGCGCCACGCTCTGGAGCGCGTCGCTCGCGGGCAAAGCCGTCCGGCCCGGCCAGTCGCCCGACGGCAGCCTTCTCTTGCCGCTCGACAAAGCACGCACCGGCGAAGAAGCGCCGGAGTTTGCCATTGAAATTGTCTACTTGAGCCACGGCTCAGTCTGGAACGACAAGGGCCAGTTCAAGCTGGCCCTGCCCGCACTCGACCTTCCGGTCTCTCGCACCGGACTTCTCGTTTACCATCCGCCATTCTTCAAAGTGACGCCTGAGCCAGGAACTTTTCGAACGGAGCCTTATGAGAATCCACTCTCGGGGGCGCTCAACGCTCCAACGTCATCCGGCGGAATCGCCGGCGGAATTTTTGCCACTGGTTCACCCGGGCCTGCCACGCCGCCGTCCGACATCGATGGCAAGGAGGAAACCAAATTAAAGCGCTCGCAGGTCGCAACGGAAGCTCTTCTCGATAAATTCAAGGCCGACTCTCTAACTGGGAAGCGCGCCGGGATTCTTCCCATCCGTGTTTCTTTCCCCGCATTCGGTCCCACAATTTATCTGGTCTCCGAACTCACCGGTGAAAATCAAGTCCCGTCCGCGGGACTATCGTATCAGCACGAGAAAAAGGCAGGTGGCAAATGAAAAAGCTATTCGCGATATTCTTGGCATGGATGCTCGTTCTTCCCGGTTTTGCAGCCGCAGCTGACGACGCCGCTCCTCCTCCGGTGCCATCCTCGGGAAATGTCACTCTTCCTCTCGATGAGTACAATCGGCTTCTCGAATTGGCGAGCAAACCTACGAGGAAACCGGACACGCCGCCGGTTCCGTACACCGTAAAGCGCGCAGACCTAAAGTTCCACGTCGCAAATGAATCTGTGCAAGGCACTGTCCAATTGCAGGGAGAAATCCTCCATAAGGGTGCGACCAAGATTCCTTTGACAACCGGAATGGCCATTCTCGACGCTCGTCAGGAAGGGAAGGGCTTGCCGCTGGAATTGGAAAATGGCACGCATACTGCTGTTCTCTCGGGTCCAGCGGACTTCGCCGTCACGCTCGACGCCGGCCTTCCTCTCAACATGGAAGCCGGACGCGCTTCGTTCAGTCTTCCCGTTCCATCAGCAGGTAGTGTTCGGCTCGTCCTCGTTGTTCCCGGCGACCACACCTACGTTCGAATCAACCCCGGCATCATCACCTCGCGGTCCTCGGAGAAAGGACAAACCAGCATCGAAGCCACGCTTGTGCCTGGGCAGCCGGCGAACATCTGGTGGACAACGCGTGAAACG